>JAUYEQ010000075.1 GCA_030691295.1 Bacteroidota bacterium | reverse complement strand
GCTTCTGAAAGTTCCATTTCCTTGGGAATAGGATCACCCGGGTTCAATTTTCGGGTAATAAAAATATCGATCAGGTTCATTTCCACTTTATCCACCAAACTTCGTGTATCTATTAAAGAGATCGAATTCTTCATTTCATTGGTATCCATTGTATTGTAATTTGAGTTATTAATCTTTATGTATCGCCAGTTTCAATACTCCTGACAAACTTACAATAAAAAAAGTTTCATTAGAAACAGCCTTTTTAATCTTTTGAACAGTCTTTTGTCTTCATTCAATGTTTTTTGTGACATATCTGAAATTCCTTTTTCACGCCAGTTTCGAGAGATATACCATTATGATTTATTTAAAATCATTGATAATGAGCATTTATTTCTAAAAAATAAATCAAAAAATATTTTGAGATAAAAAATTAATCTTTACATTTGTCGTGTCTTATGTCCTACATAAGACAAAATTTAAGCAAATGTAACAAAAACTTTATTCGTATGAAAAAGCTGATTCCAAAATTGCTGTTTTTAAATTTATTTTTTCTGCTGGTACTTTTTAGCAGTAGTATTTCTGTCCAGCAGAAAGTTACGGGTAATGTGACCGATGCTGCCGATGGAACTCCAATTCCGGGTGTTGCTGTGGTTGTGGAGGGGACAACCATTGGGACTCTTTCCGATTTTGATGGAAATTATTCAATCGAAGTACCTTCAGGAAGTAACAAATTGGTATTCTCAATGATTGGTTTTGCCAATCAAATTATTGCGGTAGGAACTTCTTCCACGATCAATGTTGTTTTGGTAACCTCCAACACAGCCATCGATGAGGTAGTGGTCGTTGGATATGGTACTCAAACCAGAAGTAAGGTAACTTCTTCGATTGCAAAAGTCGATATGAAGTTATTGGAAACAGGTATGCGTTCCAATCCTGCACAGGCTTTGGCCGGTACAGTTTCCGGCTTGAGAGTGGTAACTGCAACCGGAAGACCCGGTGCGGTGCCTGCAATTGTATTAAGGGGAGGAACCAATTTTGACGGTTCAGGAAGTCCGCTTATCATCATGGATGGACAGATTCGCGGTTCATTAAGCGACATCAATCCTGAAGAAATTGAAAGTATGGAAGTATTGAAAGATGCCTCGGCAACGGCCATTTATGGTGCCCGCGCAAGCAACGGTGTAATTCTCATTACTTCAAAGAAAGGTAAATCTGGTGTATCAACTGTAACTGTTAAGGTGAAACATGGTACGAATTACCTGAATACACCTTATGAATTTGTTGATGCAGAAAACTACATTAAATGGGCACGCCTGGGCGCTGAACAAGCCATTAAAAGCGGAACTTTGGTGGCAGGCAATGTGGCTGGGGCAGGTCCAAGAGGAACCGGCAATGTATATAAAGATGCTCAGGGCAATATTATCGATGGAAATTATGATTCAAGAGCCATCTGGAGTGTGATGCGACTGGATGCCAACAATCAGGAATTATTAAGCCAGCCGGGTTGGAAACAAATGAAAGACGTGATCAAGACAGCTGCCAACGGAAATTACGATCCAAATGGAACCATCTACGATTTGATTTACAAAGATTTCAATTACGGTGATTATGGATTGAATAAAACCGCACAGACCCAGGATTATAACATCGGATTTACCGGTGGCAACGACCGTGGTAAATATTTTGCCAATCTGGGTTACTACCAGCGATTCAGCCCGAAAATAATATTCTTGTAAATTAATACGTTAGAGTATGCTGAAAAAAATATTTTTCCGGCTATTTTTGTTGTCGATAAGAGACACGGGGGCTGAACCCCCAGTTTACTGC
>JAUYEQ010000041.1 GCA_030691295.1 Bacteroidota bacterium | reverse complement strand
GCAAAACAATCTGTCAAGTTCCGAAAATATCCAATTCTCAATCATTTGAGAAAAACAGGGTTATCGGACTGGACTCAATATTGATTTATAATACTTTTTCAATTCAGACAAAAATGCTAACCCTTCTTTATCATTTGAATCAAACTCAATGAGCATGGAACTTTCAACATTCGTAAATAAACCACCTCGGGTGAGATTTGAAGAGCCTATAATAAGCTTATATTCTTTAATATCTTCAAAAAGATAAATTTTAGGATGAAAAACAGGCTGTTCTTTTTGATAAAAAATGAAGCTGTTTATTTCCAGATCAAGAATTTCTTCAAGCGCTTCTTTCGAAGTTCCTTCTAAATCCACTCCAACTATCAAAGTCAAATTTTTAAAATATTTCTTAGCTGAGTTTAAATAGCCCGTCAATCCATATACTCCCGATTCGCTTGCAAAAGCAGACATGCCTGTAAATGAATGATAATCAGCAGAACTTAAATAACTCATTAAATAATTCCCAACTGCATTTATTGACTTTTTTTCAAATCCTTGTCCTAAAAAAGTAATTTTCATTTCGATTAAATTTTTTACTCATCCTTCAATGAGATAATTATTGGATACTAAACCATTCAAAAGCTTTTCTTCCTTGCTGTTTCGTATGTTTTCCTGAATTTCCGGATTGCCAAAGTAAGCTTTAAACTCTGCGTATTTAGCATCTATAAGCTTCGCATCAAGCTGGTTGATATACTTCTGTTGTACTGAATTCTGGAAAAGGCTCATAGTTGGTCAAGGTTGAAAAAAAGTGTGGGCAAGGTAGGATTTTTTGTTTAACAGATGAATTAAAGAAGGAAAAAAAAGTGAATGGTAAAACACGTTTAATGGAGAAAAAGCAAAGGACGCTGAAAGGTCAGGAGTCAGGAAGCCTGCTAACATCCGAAGTTTTCCGACATGCCGGAACAAGCTTTGCCTGCGTTAAGTTGCTTAAAAAGAACCGGAGTTATTATTTCCCAAAATATTTCAAAATCCCTTCCCTGTCCTCGTTTTCCTTTTCGTTTTTGTGGTACAGCTCGATAAAGGTTATTTTTTGTTCTTCGCCGAAGTAAGCATAAACCAACCGCAATCCTGAATTTACGCCACGCCCTTTTAATGCCTTGCAAGCTATTTTCCTGACTTTAATAATGCAATTCTCCAGACCCAAATTATCAATACTGAAGCTGAATGGAGCCCTTTATGTTTTATTACAGAACAATCATGTGATCTAAAATCACTCAATATTTTATAAAAAAGTTTTTACCCCGTTCGTGGTTTTCAATATACCTAAAACGTGGTATATAAAATACACCAAAGAAGGTATTTCAGGAGCTGAAATTCCGTTCAATCTTTGTACAAAGCAAAAAAGAAACAACATGACCAAAATCGCAGAAAAATTAACAGACTTAATTGGCAACACTCCATTGCTGGAACTTTCCAATTTTAATGAGCAACATCAGCTCGAATCAAGGTTGATCGCCAAACTGGAATATTTTAATCCAAGCGGGAGTGTTAAATGCCGTATTGGCAATGCCATGATTGTGGATGCTGAAAAACGGGGCATCCTAAAATCTGATTCAGTAATAATTGAGCCAACCAGCGGAAATACAGGTATTGCACTGGCGTTTGTGGCTGCATCAAAGGGATACCGATTGATCCTCACCATGCCGGAAACCATGAGTGTTGAGCGCCGGAATCTGTTAAAAGCATTTGGCGCTGAATTGGTTCTGACACCCGGAGCTGAAGGAATGAAAGGCGCAATCGCCAAAGCGGTTGAACTGGCAGCAACCATTCCGAATTCGTTTATTCCGCAGCAGTTTAAAAACCCTGCCAATCCTGAAATTCACCGTAAAACAACAGCGATTGAAATATGGAACGATACCGACGGCGAGGTCGATATTTTTGTTTCAGGAATTGGAACCGGCGGAACGATTACCGGGGTAGGAGAAGTGTTGAAAGCGCGAAAACCATCTGTACAAATCATCGCTGTTGAGCCAGCCGACTCTCCGGTTATTTCCGGCGGAAAGCCCGGGCCACACAAGATTCAGGGCATTGGCGCAGGTTTTATTCCTGACGTTTTGAACCAATCGGTGATTGATGAAATTATTACGGTAAGCAATGAAAATTCTTTTGCAACCAGCCGCGAACTGGCTCGTTCTGAAGGGTTATTGGTTGGAATTTCTTCAGGAGCCGCCGTTTATGCAGCACTTCAGATAGCCAAACGTCCGGAGAACAAAGGAAAAACAATTGTAGTGATACTACCCGATACTGGCGAAAGATATCTTTCTACTGTTTTGTACCAGTTTGAAGAACCAGTCGCAATTCATGCCAACTAGCACCTCAATAGTTAATTTTGAGTCCAATCCGAAAAATATTTCTATGCCACCAAAACACTAATTCACCAAAACCCACCAATTAATATTACCTGAATTTAACTTTTTGTGCAATTTGGTGACTTGGAGATTTGGTGGCATTTTTTAATTTTTTGACTTTTCGGAGCAGACCAATTTTGGCATATAAAATTCTCATACAATTTCTATTTCCATGCACATCAGCATGGGAATAGAAATTATTTTTAGTATGCCGGTACAACGTGCGTGAAACGATAAGTTGGGTTTGGACGCCCCGGACTCAAACATCTCATAGCCACAATTTTTGAAGTGAGATTTCCTTTTGTGTTCTCATTTAGTATTTTACGGACGATTTTTTCCAGCGCTTCGGGACTCATCTCCACACGGGCATTTAGAGTCAAACGGGCAATCCTGCTTATTCCAGCCGATCCTCGGAAATTGATTGTTTCGCCCCGACCAGTCAAATTACCAGTGAGATAGTTGTCTCCAGCTTCAAGAATAAGTTTG
>JAUYEQ010000040.1 GCA_030691295.1 Bacteroidota bacterium | reverse complement strand
ATAAACGGCTTTTTATCTATGGGGTCAGCTTCCGTAAATTCCTGACCGGGAGGAGAATAGTCTGGTGAGGTTTCTGGTTCCGAATCCACAATGAAATAAAGTTTATCGTTGCGTTCGAGGTAAAGGTATGCAAACTCGGCATCGTCGTTAACCCGGATAACTTGCTGAAGGGTATTCTTTAATTGTTGGTAACTGTGGTTTTTGAGATTTTCAGGATTTTGTTCCAGTGCTTTAAGTTCATCCTTTGGCAAACAGGCTTCAATCGAGATCGCGTTTTGCAAAGCTATCTCACTGTTTTGCTTGTTCGCGTCCGTCCAGATAAAGGAAATGTATATTCCTCCTGAAACAATTATCGCAAGGAAAATGAATAATTCCTTAAAGGACATGATTTTAAGGAGATTCTCTTTTTGCATAAATTCGGTTTATTCAATTGGATTATTAGTTAAACGCTCGTCAGTTAATTTCATCGTTTCCTGGAACAACATAACGGAGTCTTTTTACAAGTATATGGACTAAAGAAATAGAAAATAAAGTTGATATCAAAAGAAAAAATGACGTTGGCAATTACAAATTCCTTCAGATTATTCTACCTGGAACCAGTTTTAGATTGGGTGAGCGGTTTTTGGATATTTCGGGGAGTTAAAAAAGCCGCTCTTCCTCCGAAGTAGCGGCTTTTTAATAAATATTTGGAATTAGTTTTTATTTCTTCCAGAGTTTTTCCATTTCTTCCAGCGTTTTGCCTTTGGTTTCAGGAACCATTTTCCAGACAAACACAAATGAAAGAATACTCATCAAACCGTAAAAGCTGTATGTCAGTCCGCCGCTAAATTCCATCATCGCCGGGTAGGTTGACGAAATGAAATAGTTGGCGGCCCACTGTGCAGCTACTGCAATAGCAATGGCACGTCCACGGATTTTATTCGGGAATATTTCAGAAATCAACACCCAGCAAATTGGCCCCCACGACATCATGAAAGAGGCAGTGTAGATGATGATGAATACCAGTGTGCTAATGCCAACAATGTTCATGAAAGCCAGTCCGCCAATGGCAAACATACCGATGGCCATCCCAATTGAACCGATCATCAGCAGGATCTTGCGTCCGTATTTATCAACGGTCATGATTGCGACAACGGTGAAAATAACGTTGATCAAACCCATTACCACTGTTTGCAGCATCGACGAATCTTTTGCTGCACCCATGCTTTCGAAAATGCGTGGCGCATAATAAAGTGCAACATTAATCCCGACAAATTGCTGGAAAACCGACAACAGGATACCGATAATGATAACCACTTTTCCGAAGGCGAATAGTTTTTCGGAAGCGGCATCAACTGATTTTTTAATATCAGACATAATCAGTTTCGCTTGCTGAATACCATTGATTTTGGTCAGGATTTCCAGGGCTTTTCCGTCGCGGTTGGTCAGTGCAAGGTATCGAGGAGTTTCTGGAACAAAAAACAAGAGTACCGCAAAAATTCCGGCTGGAATTGCTTCAGATATAAACATCCATCTCCATCCGATATCGTTGATATATTCGATGCTTTTCCCTTGTGCAATAAAATAGTTGACAAAATATACGACCAGCATACCAAAAATGATGGCAAACTGGTTGATTGAAACCAAACGTCCACGAATGTCAGCAGGCGCTATTTCACCAATATACATCGGAACCACCGCTGATGCCAGTCCAACGCCAATTCCACCGATGATACGATAAAAATTGAACATGTACAGCAATCCCATGGTTGGTTCACCCTTTTGGAAGAACAGGAATTCAGGATATCCAGATCCCAATGCCGAGATAAAGAATAAAATTCCGGCAAGCATCATGGCCCTTTTCCGGCCCAACTTTAAGGAAAGAATTCCTGATAGCATTCCTCCAATAATACAACCGATCAACGCACTGGAAATGGTTGCCCCATGTGCGAGAGAGCCAAGTCCGAGTGGAGTAATCAGGTATGCCTGAACCGATTTTTCCGCGCCTGAAATTACAGCAGTGTCATATCCAAACAAAAGACCACCCAGTGTTGCCACCAGGGTGATCCCCGCAATGTATAACGTGTTGCGATCTTTCATGTGTTTAGATGTAGCAGTTGATTAACTGTTCCAACATTTCCTGTTTGCCGCTTATCTGTTTTGGTTCGCCAACTTCTTTGGCAACGTTGTAAAGATCAACTAGATTTAATTTTCCTGCTTCGTAATCTTTACCTTTTCCTGAATCGAATGAAGCGTAACGATTTGCTTTCAGTTTCAGGTAATCCGAATCTTTCAGCAATTTGTCTGCAATAACCAACGAACGTGCAAATACGTCCATTCCTGAAACGTGGGCGATGAAAATGTCTTCCAAATCAGTTGAGTTACGACGGGTTTTTGCATCGAAGTTGATACCACCTGTTGTAAATCCGCCAGCTTGAATGATTTCGATCATGGCTTCGGTTACTTCGTAAATATTGGTTGGAAATTCGTCGGTATCCCATCCGTTTTGATAATCGCCCTTGTTGGCATCAATCGAACCGAACATTCCTGTGTCGCGGGCAACACGCAATTCGTGGGCAAAAGTATGACCGGCTAAAGTTGCGTGGTTCACTTCAACATTCATTTTAAAATCATTTTCCAAACCATGGGCTTTCAGGAATCCAACAACAGTTTGCGTATCGAAATCGTACTGATGTTTCATTGGTTCCATGGGTTTTGGCTCAATCAGGAAAGTTCCTTTGAATCCAAGTGAACGGGCATGATCGCGGGCAGCAGCAAGGAATTTGCCCATGTGATCCAGTTCGCGTTTGGTATCGGTGTTGTGCAGGCTCATGTAACCTTCGCGTCCTCCCCAGAAAACGTAGTTGGTTCCACCCAAAGCGATGGTAGCTTCCATGGCATTTTTAACCTGAACGGCTGCGTTAGCCAACACTGCAAAATCAGGATTGGTTGAAGCGCCATTCATGTAGCGTGGAGCCGAGAATACGTTAGCAGTTCCCCAAAGTAATTTAATTCCGGTAGCTTCCTGACGTTCTTTGGCGAAGTCGATCATATTGGCCAAACGTTTTTCGATTTCGAAAACCGATCCGTCACCAACAACGTCGGTATCGTGAAAACAATAGAAGGGAGCGCCAATTTTGCTGATGAATTCGAAAGCTGCATCCATTTTTTCTTTGGCAGCAGTCATTGGATCAGCAGCGCCAACCCACGGGAAAATCTGTGTTCCCGGGCCGAATGGGTCGCCACCGTCGCCACAGAATGTATGCCAGTAGGCAACTGCAAAACGAAGATATTCCTTCATTGTTTTGC
>JAUYEQ010000020.1 GCA_030691295.1 Bacteroidota bacterium | reverse complement strand
CTCCAATCCCGGCGAGCATCCAACCGATAAAAACCCACCAGTTAAAGCCAGAAGTGTTATGCGTTAGATTGTTAAATAAATATCCGTGATTGCCTGACCAAAGAAAAGAAACCGTGCCAGCAGTAAGCCAGAAAAGAAATAGTTTAGAATAGAAATTTGTAATCCTCCATTTTTCATGCAGGAAATAAATTAGGTAACCTCCGGCCATTCCAATAATTACATCGGTAAAGCAATCAGGCAGCTTTTCGGGCATAAACAATCTCAGAATTGAAATAAAAATAGTAGCCTCTACCACCTCGAAAGCAATAAGAAAGAAAGCCAGCCAGCCCCACCTGTTTTTCCATCTTTGGGCAGAAAGTCCGGCAAATAAAATCATCCCGCTCCAGAAATGAACCAACGACCATAGGTCAATATAAAACAATCCGTATTCAAACAGAGGTTGGTGAAGCCAGACAGTGAATTCCCTTATAAATTGCATTAAATATCGCATTATTTGTCTGTTTTGTTGAGAATGCAAAAAGCTGTCAGATAAAACAATGGAATCAAATAAGGCAATACTAAAGCCGCATAAATGATGGCTAACCCATGTAAAAAGATATATGCAAACAGAAAAACTCCCATTGCAGAACAGGCTGACCAGGCCATTGCCTTTGTCCTGTTTGTCTGATGCCCCGGGGTTTCATTCTTTTCAGCAGAGGCCATGATCAGGAACGCTCCCAAAAAATACAAGAAAGTCGAAATCTCATCGCCCTGATTGTTTTTTATGACACTAAATATCTTGGTCGTTAAATAATTTGAATACAAAGTGAAAACCTCGAACTGCAGCCAATTAGGTCTATAGTTTTGGTAATCGAACAAATAAAATCCTATTGCCCCGAGCAACATCAGTAATAGTCCCACAAACTTTGCCCGAAAAGAGAAAAAGGGAATATTCAATACAAATTTCACAATAAAACAGAAGTTAAATAATAGTCACGGCTACTGATGTTCCGTCTTCAAGGAACAGTTCAACATGAACCAGTCCAAATTTATGGTTTGCCCGGTATACCGCTTTAGTAAAGCCTGGATAAGGCAGGTTCTGTTCAACAGTAATGACCTTGATATCAAAGAACGCATAAGGGAAGTCATCGGTAGTCGATTTTGCAGTAACCTTTCGTTGAAGCTTTTTACCTCCTTTTGTGGTGTAGTCCCATGTATCTCCTACTTTGGCATCATATTTTACCAGTATGCTCTGTTCACCGCTCGCATTAACATAGGCAACTCCTTCGGTGCTATTTACAAATTTCCCAGTGATGTCAACTGCACCATTACCATTTACATACGGGGAGGTAATCAGGTTTTTCAATTTTGATGGCAAGGTGCCGGTTGCTTTTATTTGCACTATTCCACCCTCAGATTTGGTTACTTCAGCTTTTGCATCAGTAGCATAACCAGAACCACCGATTTTTAAAGAACCTGAATACTTATAGCCTACGGCATTCGATCCCAAATCAGTAGCACCACCAAGTGGTTCCGAATAGTCTTCAGTTTTTTTGCATGAGATCATTGTAACAATCGTCAATGCTGTCAGGAAGCTAAGCCATTTTTTCATGGAAATTGATTTAAGGTTTTTTTTTCTATTTATCTAGAATTTCAGAATTTGTTAGTGAAATTCGTATAAATTTTGGAATAAATATAAAATAAATTTTGGGATTCAAATCTGAAAATAATTCTGTATTGCAAGTTAATTAACAACAAACTTGATTTACAGATACTTGGCAGATATATTTTTTATCGAACGACATGTCATTCCTAATCAATAAACAAACCTAAAATTAGGAAAAAACGATTAATACAATAATTTACAATTGTACTGAATTCAATAACTCCGAACTTGATTACAAATGGTGATTGCTTTTCCAAGTCTTGCAGTTGCCAGATCTAGGAAGATTGTTTAATTGATATTTTTGAAGATAAATCTTAACCAATACCGATTGCCGCACTAACGGATGAAATTTGTCAACTTTTATTCTATTTCTTTTTTAACAATTTCTCAACGAAAATTCGTTCGGGTTTTTTTATTATTTCCGCATTATTCATAAAATATTCAAGCTCAAGTTCATTATTTACCAATGCGGTTTTAACCAAATAGTCGGGCAAGAGCGTATTCCTTCCGGCAATCTTTTTGGTTTCCCAGGCAATATGATCGTAAACAAGATAAATCAACTCGGTACAAAACAATCGGTCGGGTGATTCTACATTAAAATTGAAATCATACTTTTTCCCCATCTGAGATTTCAGATTATTTATCATTTTATCATTTTGGCTTTCTGTGATAGTTTTTGGCCGAAGAACAATAAATTCATCGCCCTCGAGAAATTTATGTGGTGAAGCATAAACAGATCCCGATTGAATGACTTCTGCAAATAGATTGTCGCCCAGATAAATACCTGAATGTCCAAAGTAACCGGGAATAAACTTATCCGTAAAACGTCGGGGCGATTTTTGACAGACAATATCCCATTTTTTCAGCAAAGGAATTAACCGGATAATATTAGATTCGGGAAGGGGTTTCCCACGATCCAGTGAAATTGTGCGACTAATCAGTTCACTTCCAAATCGCATAATTTTATATGTTGCATTAAAAAGATTGTCCCATTGTTTTTCATTCTCAAATACTCTTCGATTGGCGTTATTCAAGGATAGTTGAACCTGATTTCTTTCTAATCTTTTCTGATTTCTTCTATCCCATAAAAATTTTTGCGATTGCAGAAGAGTCTTGGGTGGAATATCGTTCGCAACATCGCCCCGGTTAATTATCCTTCTCAACGATTTATTTTTCTGGTAGACGTTGCTATAAAATCCTGCTGATCTCATTAACATCTCCCATCCAGCTTCGCTCATTAATTCGGTTGCCGGCAAATCGGAAATGGTTTGAAAAGCAAGGTCAATTTCAGATTGTTTTTTGAGATTTTCAAACAGTTTATTAATTTCAACCGCACGAACTGCACGAGTTTCTGCCCAATCATTTTGAATATCATTAACTATTTGTTGGGTTGCAGTATTGAGTTCTTCCTTTTCACTATTAAGCCGCTCCAAATCTAATCCTGACTGGTCGAATTGAGCCTGTTTCGGGAAAAGTTCAGGTACTATCATTTTTTTATAACTCGCGCAGGAGGTAATCAAGCTTAACGCAGAAAAAAACAACAAAAGCGTCACTATCTTTTTTTTACATCTACTTATTATCTCTTCGATAAAGCAAGGGAATTCTTGCATCAGTCACATTTTGGCTTTTATTATTTTACACAAAAAATTATATTGGAGCTTTAAAAATACTAAACAATGAGAATTGTGCTCCATAAAGCTTCAAAAAATTGTGTCAAACTCCAAGGATTCTTATATCTCCTCCCTAAAATTCTGAAATATGAAAACCCGCTGGCCATTTCATCTTGTATGTTACAAATTGGGTATCAGTTTTTTGTTTATGAATATCCGACACTATGCCTAATTTTCAAAGGAGTCATTAATGGTCATTCGCAGTTCATTAATTGTAGCTCAAATGACTACGAATGACAATCAAATGACATATTCTCCAAAGCGACACTCTCATTAGGTAAGAAGTAGGGATATTCATATTTTGTTTTTATACTTTTGCCCCACAAATTTAAATCTACAATGACAAAAATAAATATTCTAATTGTTTCAGTTTTACTGACATTTCTATCAGTAAATTCCCTTAATGCTCAAAGCAATAAAAACACAGAGCCCATTGTTCCAAAGCTGGTGGTGGTGCTTTCGGTCGATCAAATGCGCACCGATTACCTTACGCGTTACTGGAATAAATTTCAACCGGGTGGTTTTAAACGATTGGTGAATGAAGGAGCCGTTTTCAGCAATGCCCATCTCGATTTGCATGTTCAGAAAATTTCAACCGGAACGGCAACGCTTTTTACTGGTGTTTATCCGGCGGCACACGGAATTGTAAACGATAGCTGGTACGACCGTCTGAAAAGAAAGGAAATCAACTGTATTGCCGACGATTATTTCATCACTGTTGGAAGCGACTCGAAAGAAGGAGAACGATCGGCAGCAAAATTGTTATCGCCAACGATTGGCGACCTCATCAAGATCAATACCCGCAACAAATCAAAAGTTTTCAGTGTGGCCATGAACGATGTCAGCGCTGTCCTTTCGGCCGGACATGCTGCCGATGGCGCTTATTGGTTCGACACGCAAAACGGCAACATTATTTCAAGTTCTTACTATGTCGATATTTTTCCTGAATGGGTGCGCCAGTTCAACGAGAAGGGACTTGCCAAAATTTATACACAGCGCAACTGGACTACACTTTTGCCCATAAATAGTTACGAGGAAAGCCTGCCTGATAACTACGTTCTCGAAAAAGGCTACTACGACAAATGGAACACTTTCCCTTACGATCTGAAAAAAATAAAAGAAAAGGCCATTTGTTATAAATTCCTGAAAACTACACCGCACGGAAATACGATTGTAAAAGATTTTGCAGTCAACCTGATACACGCAGAAAAACTTGGATCTGATGAATTTCCTGATTTTCTCGCTGTTACCTTTACTTCGATGGATTACGAGAACAGCTCATTCGGACCTGTTTCCGTAGAAATGCAAGACACCTACCTTCGTTTAGATCAGGATATTGCATCGCTCATGGAATTTCTGGACAAAATGTTTGGCAGAGGCAACACGCTGGTGGTACTTACTTCAACCTGTTCGTCAACCTATCCGGCCAATTATCTGAAAGAAGAATTCAAGATGCCAGTGGGAACGTTCTCGCCAGAAAGCGCTGTCGCACTGTTAAAATCTTTCCTGAATATCACCTACGGACAAGGCGATTATATTGAAGTTGTAGGCGATCAGCAGTTGTATTTCAACCGCGAGTTGCTCGAAAAAAAGAACATTTCGCCGGAAGATATTCAAACCAAAACGGCCAATTTCATCAATCAGTTTGAAGGGGTGAAAATTGCCCTCCCGTCGTCGTCGTTTGCGCAGGGCGATTATGCCAAAGGACAACTGGCTGTAATTGCGAACTCCTTTAATTTTAAACGTTCGGGCGATGTGCTCTACCAGCTCGAAGATGGCTGGCAACCTGTTTATAAATTTCAGCGGACAATTTATAACGACAATTCAAACATCCCGTTTATCATCCATGGTAGTTCGGTAAAAAGAGTAAAGGTCAGCACCAAAATAATGGGTGAGGACATGGTTCCAACCATACTTGAAATACTGAACATGGCTATTCCTCATCATTGTGCCGGAAGTATCAGGGAAGAGGTACTATGGAAGGAATAAATCTGTTATCTTTGAACACAAATTTCAGGAAAGATGGCCAACGACTGGAAAGAAAGACTGGGAACGGTATATTCAACAAACCCCGATTTTCAATACGAAAATAATGCCGGGAATGAATCGGAAACACTGCCGCCAAACAAGCAGGATTTGCGTGTTCAACTCGACAAAAAGCAGCGAAACGGCAAAAAAGCCACGCTGATAACCGGTTTTGTGGGAACTGAAGAAGACCTCAAAGCATTGGCAAAAATACTAAAAACAAAGTGCGGCGTTGGTGGTTCGGCCAAGGATGGAGAAATCCTGATTCAGGGTGATTTTTGTAACAAGGTAATTGATATCCTGAAAAACGAAAATTACAAGGTAAAACGATCGGGAGGGTGAAACAGAAAAAAGGAAAATAATGGATATCCGTAATTGTTACCCAGTGTCATAAAAGTGTCATTCAATTGTCATTTGGTAGTCATTAAGTTGCAAAGAAATGACAACAGAATGACAATAACCTAAATTGAGCGATTACCAAATTCAGTTTCCCTTCTGGGTTCACTTGATGTAGTCGATGTAGTGTTTTTAATTGAATTTTTGTGGTTTGCTTCAG
>JAUYEQ010000007.1 GCA_030691295.1 Bacteroidota bacterium | reverse complement strand
ACCTTCTTCGATCTCCGAAATCAGGATAAATTCATCGGCTGTATGCGAACGGGCACTATCCCCCGGTCCGATTTTTACCGACGGAAATGGAATCACTGCCTGATCGGAAGTGGTTGGAGATCCGTAATAACTCAATCCCAGATTAATTCCGCGCTGAACAATCGGATGATCAACTGAAATTCCTGAAGAATTCAATCTGAACGAACGGGGTTTTACTTCAGAATCAATCAAATCATCAATGATCCTGAAAGCCTCCTGATTTGAATAATATTCGTTTGTCCGAACGTCAACAGTAAACGAACAGGTATCGGGAACCACATTGTGCTGAGTGCCTGCATTGATGATTGTTACCGACATTTTCACCTCACCTAAAATATCCGAAGTCTTCTCAAACCGGCAATTTCTAAGTTTTTCAATGTCAGCAATGGCTTTGTAAATCGCATTTTCGCCTTCTTCCCTGGCAGCATGTCCCGACTTTCCGTGAGCTGTACAATCCAGCACCATTAAACCTTTTTCAGCAATGGCCAACTGCATTTGCGTCGGTTCGCCAACAATTGCCAGATCCAATGGTCCCAATTCATCCAGTATGCTAGCCAGCCCGTTCATTCCTGAAATTTCTTCTTCGGCAGTAGCAGCATAAATCAGATTGAACGGAAGATTTTCCCTTTCGTTAAAATGCACAAAAACTGCCAGAAGTGTTACCAGTGCACCACCGGCATCATTACTTCCCAGACCATAAAGAATCCCATTCTCCACATCCGGAGAAAACGGATCGCGCGTATATCCGCTGGCAGGTTTAACCGTGTCGATATGCGAATTCAGTAAAATGACCGGAAGTCCATCTTTCCAGTGCAGGTTTTTGGCCCAGGTATTATTACTTTTTATATCGTATTTTATTCCTGAATGATCCAAAAACTGACGGATCAGAGTTGCTGCATCTTGCTCGTTCTTGCTAAGTGAAGGCACTGCAATTAACGATTTTAACAGATCAATGTAATTTCTCATGGCTCCTTTCGTTTCGATGATTGACAAAAATCAAAAAAAATGTTCGGATTTGACACCAAATTCAGGAAAAACATGAAATATTAATAGCATTGTAACTTTTTGTTTTGCGTAAAACTTACAAAAAGGTACTTTTACAACCAGAAACCATAAAAAAGTTCAACTAATACACACATAAATTATTCACATGGAAAACCAACAAAGAAAAGGAGTTTCAAGAAGACGGTTTCTTGGAACAACTGCCATTAGTATGGCAGGAGTAGCAATGTTCTCATCGTTAGCAGCCTGCAAACAAAATGTGGTTGATACTGATTTGAAAATTGGAATCATCGGAATGGGACAGCAGGCAATGTTTTTGCTCAATGGGTTCCTTCAAATTCCGGGCGTTAAAGTAGTTGCCGGATGCGATGTTTACGGTGTTAAACGTCAGCGTTTTGAGAAAAAAGCCAAAGCTTTCTATGCAAAAGCAGGGCTTGAGGTTGAAATCCAGACTTACGAAAAATACCAGGACTTACTGGCCCGTGAGGATATCAACGCAGTCGTAATTGCCGTACCCGATCATTCACATGCCATGATTGCCATTGCAGCATGTAAGGCAGGCAAAGATGTATATCTTGAAAAACCGATGACCTTCACCATCAAAGAAGGACAGGAGTTGCGTCGTGTTGTGCGCGAAACAAACCGCATTCTGGCAGTTGGAAGCCAGCAACGTTCAGATCCGAATTTCCAACACGCAGTTAACCTGGTGCAGTCGGGCGCACTCGGACAAATTGAAACTGTAAACGCTTATGTTGGCGCTCCTCCAACACCATATAATTTGCCGGAAGAAGCTCTTCCTGCCGATTTGAACTGGGATCTATGGCTGACGTCATTGCCATCAACCATTCATTACAACAGTCAACTGAACCCGCCAATCTCTATTGATCCTGAACAAAACGAGCAATTCTGGGGCGGATGGCGCTGGTACAAAGAAATGGGTGGTGGTTTCACAACCGACTGGGGTGCTCACATGTTCGACGTTGCTCAATGGGGACTTGGAATGGACAAAAGTGGTCCGGTTGAAATTTCTCCAATTGGTGACGGAACTCAGTACATGAAATTTGTGTATGCCAATGGCGTGGTGATGACTTCGGAACCATTTGACGATAAGAATACAAAAGGGGTTAAGTTTACCGGGAAAGATGGCTGGATTGAAGTATCGCGCGGACACTTCCTTGCTTCTGACGACAAATTCCTACCACCTGCACAACCTGAAGGCGATACAGGTCCTTATGAAACCAAGATTCCTCACCAGATCAATTTCATCGAAGCTGTGAAGGAACGCAAAGATCCGATTGTACCGGTTGAAATTGGCCACAGCAGTTGTACTGTTTGTACTTTGGGGAACATTGCCTGCGAACTGAAACGTACCATTAAATGGGATCCTGCAACTGAAACTTTTGTTGACGATGCCGACGGCGCCGCTACCAATTTACTTCATTACCAATACCGCGAAGGCTGGAAACTGGCATAATTGAGTAAACTGCATCCGATGATGCAATAAGATATGAAACGCAAGTAATCGGTTTAACTGGGTGCTTGCGTTTTTTTATTCCATATTCGCAGTTTGATGTTTCGGTTTAGTGCGATCAATTGAAATTGGTAATTTGCTTGCATATTAGATTTTGTTTTCCGTTTGCAGGTTCGTCATGTCAGAAGTTTTCGTTGGAATTTTGATAGTAAATAATGCTCCGCCATTGGTTCTGTTCTCAGCGGTGATTGTTCCTTTGTGCGCCTCAACAATACCCTTTACAATTGATAATCCCAGCCCGGTACCTCCGGCGACTGCCAATTCGCCCCGGTAAAATTTATTGAAAACCATCGGCAAATCGGAAGCTGAGAATCCCGGGCCACGATCCATCACCTGAATAATGAGAAATCCATTGTCGTAAAAGAACTTAACACGCAGGCTACTGCCCTCGGGAGCAAGTTGGGTTGCATTGAGCAGCAGATTGTGAATGACCTGTTCCATCAATCCAAAATCGAGTTGAACCAACGGCATATCATCAGGCAAAACAATGTCAACATCGAAACGATTTAATTCTTCAGAAAGGCTTTGAGTTACTTTATTAATCAGGTCGTGTAAATCGCACCAATCAATACGAGGAGTTAAGCGGCCAGAATCGAGCCGCGACATATTCAGTAAATTTTCAATCAGCCGGTTCAGCCTGATGGCT
Organism: Bacteroidota bacterium; assembly: GCA_030691295.1. Taxonomy (GTDB): domain Bacteria; phylum Bacteroidota; class Bacteroidia; order Bacteroidales; family Prolixibacteraceae; genus Aquipluma. Next base: position 11,104 of record JAUYEQ010000007.1, on the reverse strand, counting down.
GCCTTATTAATTTCTTCGTGCAGCATTTTTCTCGATTCACGCGAATAATCCTGGGCAATCAACGTATCCGAAGCTCCAAGAATTGTCGCCACAGGAATCCGAAGTTCGTGCGAAATTGAGTTAAAAAGCGTCTTGTAAAGTTTGTCCGATTCGTTCAGGATATATGCTGTCCGGGCGGTCATGCGTAAAAATTCGCGTTCAATTTTTCCGGAGATTTGTGGTAGAAATCCTTCCCAGAATTGCTCCTCACCCTGAGTGAAAACTTTTGAGTGTTGAACGGCAACCACTCCCATATTATCGTTGTTTCCCTTTAACGGATAAAAGGTATAATTTCCTGATGGAAGCGTATCCGTATATTTGCCTGCTTTTGCCGAATGCCTGAAAGTCCATTCAGCGATGCTTATTTCGTTCTCCGAAAAGTTTAGCGCAGTTTCGTGACGGACCAATTTTTCGAGCCGGTTGGCCTCGTCCCTCAAGATAAAGGCGCATTCGATTTTGAAATATTTTCGGATATCTTTCACTGCCAGATTTAAAACATCATCAATTCCTGATGCTGCTGAAAGTCCTTTTGCCAGTTGATAAAGGGCGTGTGTTCGCTCTTCGCGTATCCTTATTTTTTGCTCCTGCGCCCGAACCCTCGACGTTAGTACTCCATTTAAAAGGGCAATAATGAAAAACATGGCCAGCATCAGCATATCTTCGGGTCTCTCAACATGGAGGGTGTAGGCAGGAGGAATAAAAAAATAGTTCCAGATTAATGAACCCAATATTGCTGCCAATAGAATTGGACCTCGCCCGAAGAAAAAAGCCAGGAGGGAAACCACAAACAATAATGCAAATGAAACAACCTGGTAACCAACAAACTCTTTCATCAGAAAGAAAACAGAAGCCGTAAGGATCATCAGCAATGAAGCGGCCCAATACTGATTGATACTTGAAGTAAAGGAAGGCAAAGAGGCCATTTTCCTGAACTTGTCGTTGGCCAACATGTCCGATCCAAGAATATAAACATCAATGTTTCCACTGTAACGGATCAACCGATTCACAAAATAGCCCAGTCGGAATAAGGTCATTAAGTTCCGGACACGTGGTTTGCCGATAATTATGTGAGTTATATTTTCATTTTGGGCAAAATCAACGATGGCTTTTACTATATCAGAATTGGTTACAATCCTGAATCGAATCCCCAGTTGTTTGGCCAGATTAATGTTTTTATCAAGGTTTTCGCGCTCTTTATCGGTCAGTTCGTGAGCCGTTTCAACATAAATTGCCTGTAAGTTGCCGCCCATCGTGTCGGAAAGGTTTTTTGCCCATCGGAGCAATCTGGATGATTGAGTGGTATAGCTTACCGCCACAAGCAGATGAACCCCCGATTTCCATGGTCCCCTTATTCGTTTAAGCTGCATGTAATCATGCAGTTGTTTGTCAACCCTGTCGGCAACAATACGCAATGCCATTTCGCGCAGGGCAGTAATATTTCCTTTTCGAAAGAAATTCAAAACCGCTTCTTTTGATCGTTCAGGGGCATAAACCTTACCTTCTGAAAGCCTTTGCAATAACTCATCAGGTGTAAGATCCACCACTTCAACCTCATCAGCGCTTTCAAAAACATCGTCCGGAAGCGTTTCCCTCACTACAATTCCAGTAATCTGAGCCACCACTTCAGAACGACTTTCAAGATGCTGTACATTGACTGTGGTATAAACATGGATGCCATTGTCCAGAATTTCCTGGACATCCTGGTAACGTTTTAAATGACGGCTCCCGGGAGCATTGGTGTGTGCCAGCTCGTCGACCAGCACGATCCCGGGTTTCCGTGCAATAATAGCATCCAAATCCATCTCCTGCACAGAGGTCGATTTGTATCTGTATCCTTTTCTTGGAATCAGTTCAATGCCCTCCACCAATGCGGCAGTTTCTTTTCGGTTGTGGGTTTCAACATAACCGATCACAATATCAGCGCCTTTCAATTTCTCGATTTGCGCAGCCTGTAACATGGTATAAGTTTTGCCCACACCAGCACACATCCCGAAAAAGATTTTCAGTTTGCCCCGTTTGCTTTTTTCTTCATCTTCTTTCATCGAAGCCAGCAAATCGTCAGGATTTGGTCTATTGTCTGTGTAGTTCATAGGTTTTTTAATTGTTGTCTAACTTATCGAGCTCAAGGTTCAATACTAAAACATTGATACGATTTTCGCCCAGGAATGAAAATTGGGGCGCTTCAGATAATTCCGAAATAGACTTCATGATCTGCTGCTTTTGGTTGTTGTCAAAATTCCTGGCTTTTACGATTCGTTCCACCTGCAATAAAGCTGCTTTTGGCGAAATGTGTGGATCGAGCCCGCTTGCCGATGCATAAAGCATTTCGGAAGGTACATTTTCGGATCGAGATAATTGATTGAATTCAACGAATTGCGCCCTACGGTCAACTACTAGCTGTTTCAGTTTTGAACTTGTCGGTCCTAAATTTGAACCTCCCGAGGGCATTGGATTGTATTCGGTGGCCGACGGACGTGACGAAAAATAGATAATGCTGTCGAACTTCTGGCCAATCAATTCGCTGCCAATCACCTTATTTTCCTGAATAATCAGGCTTCCATTGGCTTTCTCCGGAAACACAAGTTGTGCAATTCCGGTAATCAAAAGCGGATAGGCAATTCCGCACAGGACGGTAAAAAAAGCGAATATCTTTATTGAAATTATTAGTTGTGTTTTCATTGTGAATAATTTTTACTTTTTAATTTGTATTTGATCATTTGCTTCATTTCCCGTATCACATGATCCATTTCCATAATTTTACCTGAAGAAACCATCATAAGATCTCTAAGTTCTTCATTTTTGTATTTTTCAAACCAGGCCATTTCATTCTTTTTTCGATTTGATAGTTGTTCCATCAAATCTTTAATCAAATGTTCCATAATCAGGTAAATAAGTTGATGGTCAAATCGATAATTTTTATTCCTACAAATGGTGCGATAATACCGCCAAACCCATAAATAACCAGGTTACGGATTAATGCAGTATTTGCCGAAACCGGTCGGTAAGGGACGCCTTTTAAAGCCAAAGGGACTAATAAAATAATAATAAGTGCATTAAAAATTACCGCGCTCAAAATAGCGCTTTCCGGAGAGCCTAAATTCATTACATTCAATGCTGACAAGGGACCAATTCCGTCTTTCCCGGCGTAAAGCGAAACGGCTATGGCCGGAATAATGGCAAAATATTTGGCCACATCGTTGGCAATACTGAAAGTTGTGAGGGCGCCACGGGTCATCAGCAATTGTTTGCCCACCTCAACCACTTCAATCAGTTTTGTAGGGTTGCTATCCAGATCGACCATGTTACCGGCTTCGCGGGCTGCCTGGGTTCCTGAATTCATTGCAATTCCAATATCAGCCTGAGCCAGCGCCGGAGCATCGTTGGTTCCATCACCAATCATTCCTACCAGATGCCCATTGGCCTGCTCCAGACGAATACGGCGGAGTTTATCTTCAGGAGTTGCTTCTGCCATAAAATCGTCAACACCGGCTTCGGCAGCAATGGCGGCAGCAGTTAAAGCGTTATCGCCAGTTATCATCACTGTACGGATTCCCATGCTGCGCAATTGGGCAAAACGCTGTTTGATGCCACCTTTTACAATGTCTTTCAATTGGATGATCCCCAGAATTTTATTGTCTTCAGCTACCACCAGCGGAGTTGCTCCCATCCGGGCTAGTTCTGATACTTTTTCTTCCATCTTTTTCGGGAAAAACCCATTGCCATTCAGGATAAATGAACGAATGGCTTCCGACGATCCTTTCCGGATTTGATGAACGATTCCTTTTGCATCAGTGAGATTGACCCCGCTCATTTTTGACTGCGCGGTAAAAGGAATGAAAACCGCATTTTTTTGATGAATATCCTTTCCACGGAAGTCAAATTTTTCCTTGGCCAGAATCACGATCGATCTTCCTTCAGGAGTTTCGTCGGATAAGGAAGAAAGTTGTGCCGCATGAGCCAGATCGGACTCGCTTACGCCGTCTGCCGGAAAAAAGTTGGTAGCCATCCGGTTACCCAAGGTAATCGTTCCGGTTTTATCAAGTAAAAGCACATCCACGTCTCCGGCAGCTTCAATGGCTTTTCCGCTGGTTGCGATAATGTTCCGTTGTAAAAGCCTGTCCATCCCACTGATACCGATGGCACTCAGCAAACCACCAATGGTAGTAGGGATCAGGCAAACCAATAAAGCAATCAATACCGGAATGGTCAGGTTTTGCGACAAGGGCAATCCTGAAGCCGATAAACTATATCCGAAGAAAGCCGGAAGCGTGACCACTGCCAGCAAGAAGATGATAGACAAGCCTGCCAATAAAATTGACAGCGCAATTTCGTTGGGTGTTTTCTGCCGTTTGGCACCTTCAACCAGTGCAATCATGCGGTCGATAAAGTTATCGCCCGGTTCAGAAGTAATCTTAATCAGGATCCTGTCGCTGATCACTTTGGTTCCTCCGGTAACTGCCGAACGGTCGCCGCCACTTTCGCGAATAACCGGGGCTGATTCGCCTGTAATGGCCGATTCGTCAACGCTGGCAATGCCCTCAACCACTTCACCATCCGATGGGATGACATCACCGGCATCGCAAATTACCACATCGCCCTTTCTTAATTCGGGAGCCGCAATCGTTTCTTCCCTATCGCCAACCAGCCTGCGAGCCATGGTTTGGATACGGCTTTTCCTTAAGCTGTCAGCCTGTGCTTTGCCTCTTCCCTCAGCAATGGCTTCAGAAAAATTGGCAAAAAGCACGGTAAACCATAACCAGATGGCAATCTGTAAATTGAATCCTGAAAAGTTGCCGGAAAATATTCCGCTGATTACCGCTATCGTTGTTAAAACCGATCCGATGCCAACCATAAAAATGACCGGATTTTTAATCAGGATAACCGGATTTAGTTTGGTGAAACTATCTTTTGTTGCCTGTAACAATATCTTTTTATTGAAAAGGCTATTAATTTGTCGTGTACTCATTTTATTCAGAAATTAAAAGGTTATTCCACTATTCATCAGCAAATGCTCTATAATAGGCCCAAGTGACAAAGCCGGGAAATAGGTCAGCCCGCCAACAATAAGGATAACTGCAATTAGTAAGCCGGCAAAAAGCCAGGTATCGGTACGAAATGTACCAGCCGAATTTGGGGTAATATTCTTACCGGCCAAACTACCGGCAATTGCCAAAACCGGGATAATTACCCCGAAACGGCCAATCAGCATTCCAATTCCGAGTGTCAGATTATAAAAAAGTGTATTGGCATTGAGTCCGGCAAAAGCGCTTCCATTGTTTCCGGCAGCCGATGAAAAAGCGTAAAGTATTTCGGAAAAGCCATGAGGCCCGGCATTGTTAAGGCTCGTTAAACCATAACTACTAACTGCAGCCCACGCCGTAAAAATCAATATTACAAAACTTGTCGACAGGTTGGCAATGATGGCCATTTGCACTTCGAAAGCGCCTACCTTTTTGCCCATATATTCGGGTGTGCGTCCAACCATCAACCCGGCAATAAATACGGTTAGTATAACAAATACAAACATGCCGTATAATCCTGCACCCACACCGCCAAAAATTATTTCGCCCAACATGATGTTAATGATTGCCATCATACCAGCCAACGGAGAAAGGCTGTCGTGCATGGCATTGACCGAACCGTTGGATGCAGCAGTCGTTGAGGTTGACCAAATGACGCTGTTCGTTATTCCAAACCGTGTCTCTTTGCCTTCCATCGAACTCAAGTGTCCAAAAACCGGATTGGTAGAATATTCACTATATAATGAAATCGTCAAACCAGTCACAAACAACATCATCATCACACTAAAAATAGTCCATCCTTGTCGGGTCGAACCTACCATTTTTCCATAAGTGTAGGTGAGCGATGCCGATATAATAAGAATAGCAAACATTTCCAGAAAATTGCTGAAAGGTGTTGGGTTTTCGAATGGGTGCGCACTATTTGTATTAAAAAATCCGCCACCATTTGTTCCGAGTTGTTTGATGGCAATCTGCGAAGCGGCTGGTCCCATTGGAAGTACCTGTTCTCCTCCCTGAAGTGTTTGAACCGTTTCGTAGGAATTAAAATTCTGAACAACTCCCTGACCGACCAAAACCACAGCAAACAGAATTGAAAGTGGTAAAAGTATATACAATGTTGAGCGGGTAAGATCGGACCAGAAATTACCCAATTTATCGGTATTTTTACGGGAAATTCCTCTTAATACAGCTATAATTACAGCTATTCCGGTTGCCGCACTTACAAAGTTCTGAACGGCAAGCCCAATCATCTGGACGAAGTAGCTAAGGGTTATTTCTCCGCCATATCCCTGCCAGTTGGTGTTGGTCATAAAACTTACTGCCGTATTAAAGGCCGAATGCCACGAAACATTGGCTAGATTGGAAGGATTCAATGGTAATTGTGCCTGAAAAAGCTGTATCAGGAATACAAACAGGAATCCCACCATATTAAATAGGAGCAACCCGAAAGTGTACGACTTCCAGTTTGTTTCATTATCAGGATTTACCCTGACAAACTTATAGATCAGTTTTTCGAGCCAACCAAACACTGGCAACATGATATGTTTTTCGCCTGTAAAAACCTTGTACATGTATTTGCCTAAAACAGGCGTTAAGCCTATCAATAAAGCGATGAATAGTAATACCTGAATTATATCTAAAGTTGTCATACTGATAGCTTTTAGAATTTTTCGGGTTTTATAAGCGCATAAATCAAATATGCCAGAAGAAAAATAGCAAGCAATGCTCCAATAATATACCACGCCGGACTGTTCATCCCGCCGGTCTTTGAGCCTCCTTCAATCGCAGATGGCACAACCCCTAAAATAAAACTCAATGTCTTCATATTGTTTCATTATTTGAACAATACAAAGATGAGCTGTATTCTATAAAGGTTTTATAAGGATTTAAAAGGGGAGTATTAAGATTTTATATAAATCGAATTTCGAATCTTAATCCAGCACAAACCGGTAAGTGATAGTCCCAACCTGAAAAGCGGGAGCATTTTCATCGGCATTAAATCGGGCTTGAAGCGCGGCTCTCCTGGCAGCAGCAATCATATCAGGATCAGCTGTATTTGAACCTTTTACACCGGCTTCGGCTTTGGTAACCTGACCAGCTTTATTAACGGTAACCTGAACAACAACAATTCCTTCATCGTTGCCCGGATAATTCGGTTTTGGCAATGATAAGCCACTTCGCCCGTCAAGGCTGAAGGATGTTCCATTCCCTACCCCACCGCCAGGGCCATATTTATCGGCATTGGCAGTTCCCTGCGGACTACCCTGATTGCCGGCGCCGTATGTTACACCTTGTCCGGTGCTTTTTGAATCGGCAGTTCCTTGTCCTGAACCTCCAAAAGCATTTTTTGCCCGGTTATTTATTTCACCAGCTTTTCGTTTTTCAGCAGCAGCCTGAGCTAATTTTTGTTCTTCGTCTTTTTTCTGGCGGGCAATTTCGGCCAGGCGTTGCCTGTCACTTTCATCCTGCCTTTGTTTTTCAAGTTGTTCCTGTCTCCTTTTATCTTTCAGTATTTTTTCCGCTTCAAGGTCTTTGGCCTTTTCAACTTCTTTTTTCTTTTTGGCAGCTTCAAGGGCAACGGTCTTTTCCAGTTCCTGAGTCATCAAAGCTTCCTTTTCGACAGGAGTTGCAACTTTTTTTACAGGAGGTGGCGGAGGCGTTTTTGTTTCAGCCTGTTTTTCTTCCTGATCCTTAATGGGTGCAGTTTCACTGGGAACTGGTTCTTCAGCTCCAAATCCGGTTTCCGAATCGCCAAAGTTCACCAGAATACCTTCTTCACCAGGCAAAGGTAGCGGAGTAAAAAAACCAAAGAACAGCAACAATGCAAGCACCACCGCATGTGTAATGAGGGTACCGATAATGCCTGTTCTATGTTCTCTTATATATTCCATTATTCTTCGGCTGCTGTAGCAAGAATCATTTTTATATTGTTGCGCTTGGCAATATTCATTATACTCACCACTTGTTCAATCGGAACGCTTTTATCAGCATGAAGCGCAATGTAAGTCTCTTCATTTTCCTTTATCATTTGCTGTAAATGTGGTTCAATTTCTGAAAAAGAAACCCTTTTCAAATCACCATCTTCATTGATGTAATATTTCAGATCGGCAGTAATAGATACAGTTGTAATCGCCTTTGCAACAGTTTGGTTATTGCTTTGAGGCAGTAACAACTTGAGAGCATTTGGTGCTACCATTGTGGAAGTTATCATGAAAAATAGCAGCAACAGGAAAACAATGTCAGTCATCGAAGCCATACTGAAATTCACATTCACCTTATTTCGACGTTTTAAAGCCATGATTTGCTTTTTATTTTGCTGGTTCGTTTAACATATCCATAAAATCACTGGTGGCAGCTTCCATATTAAATACTACTTTTTCGACGTTTGCTACCAAAATATTGTACGCAAAATAAGCAACAATACCAACAATCAAACCGGCAACAGTTGTTACCATTGCCTGATAAATCCCTGAAGACAACAAAGTGATATTAATGTTATTTCCTGCATTTGCCATGTCATAGAAGGCAGAGATCATACCGGTTACAGTACCAAGGAAACCAAGCATAGGCGCTCCGCCGGCAACACTTGCCAGGGCCGGAAGTCCTTTTTCGAGCTTCGAAACTTCAAGGTTTCCCACATTTTCAATTGCAGTAGTTACATCAGCCATTGGCCGGCCAATGCGCGAAATACCCTTTTCGATCATACGCGAAGTGGGCGAATTTTCAGTACGGCACAAAGCATAAGCTGATTCAATTTTTCCGTCCATAATATATTCACGGACACGATCCATTAAACGTGGATCCATTTTTCCTGCTTTACGAATGGCCATGTACCGGTCGAAAAAAATGAATACTGCCAGAAATGACAGTAATACAATCGGAATCATTAACGGACCGCCTTTTATGGCCATATCGAAAAATCCAGTTACTATCCCCTCCGGTTGAACGGGTTTTGCCGCAGCTTCCAATCCTGTGGCTAAATTTTGACCTGCCTGTAAGATGATAAAATTCAACATATGAGTTTTGTTTAAAGTCAACAAAAAGAAAAACGAGGCATACCCTACAATTAGTATGCCCCGCAAAAATACAATTTATTTATAAGAAATTTTCTACCAGGCAAATTCAAGCATATATACCCCGGCGCCAGCCAAATACCCGAGTAATGCCAATCAGGAGATGTGTTTGAGGTACCAAATGAAGTCGATCTTTTCAAGTCCCATCGCCGCAACTCCTGCTGCCGATCCAATAATCAACATGCTACCTCCGGTTCCGGCGCTGTATGCCAAAAACTCCCAGAAAACACCATCCTGAACAAAACTAGCCATGTATCCGGTAGTTCCCGCTTCAGCAATAGGATACATACCAATTGCCCCTGCTACCAGAGGAACATTATCGACAACCGAAGAAAGGAAACCGATTGATAAAGCAATCAGGTTAACATTGCCCAACGTTTTATCGAGAAACTGCGACAATAGAAACAATTGTCCGGCTGACTGCAAAGCTGCCACAGCAGAAAGTATTCCTAAAAAAAACAAAACGGTTGGAGTATCAACTTTTCGCAGGATGGCGGTAATTTTAAGTTTGCTCTTAATTTCTTCAGGCTTGTTTTTATGCATTATTTCAGATAAAACCCAGATAAGGCCAAGCGAAAGCAACATTCCCATGTAAGGAGGCAAATGGGTCACGACCTTGAAAACCGGTACAAACAATAATCCGGAAACGCCTGCTGCAAGCATGATATATCGCTCCGAATGTTTGGTAAACACCTTGTCACCGGGCTTCGCGATTGGCCTGATTACATTACCTTTCATTATAAATGACAATAAAGTAACCGGAACTAACATGCAAACCAAGCTGGGAAGAAATACCCCTGAAATGATATTTACAGCAGTAATTTGCCCACCAATCCATAGCATGATGGTTGTGACATCACCAATTGGCGACCAGGCACCACCGGCATTGGCGGCAAGTACAATCATACTTGCAAAAAACCAGCGGGTTCTTTTGTCTTCAATCAGTTTTCGCAACAAGGCTGCCATTACAATGGTAGTTGTCAGGTTGTCGAGTAATGACGACATAAAAAAGGTAAGAATACTTATCAGCCAGAGAAGTTTAATTTTATTGGTCGTATTAATTTTGTCGGTAATAACTTTAAAACCTTGGTGTTGATCGACTACTTCAACAATGGCCATGGCTGACAGAAGGAAAAACAGGATCTCGCCAATTTCACCTATATGTCTGATAATTTCGTACTCAACAATGAAATGGCGGGCTACCTCCACTCCATGAAGTAACGGAAATAAAGATTGAAACTCTTTCCAGGAGTGACTGTAACCAAGGCTTAAGATATATTCGGCATCCATAATATATGCCACCCAACATAATGAACCAATTATTAAGGCAGCATGGGAAATTGAAGTTATCGTTAGCATTAACTAAAGAGACTTTTTATTTTTTGAATTTAAACCAAACAAACTTTTCATTTTTTGCCAAAGCTCTTCGAAGTCGTTAAAATCTTCCCGGTACGAAAGACCAACTCCCTGTGTATAGGGCGAAGTTTCGTAAATCAGGTTATTGTTGGCATGGTTGTATGCTTTCAGCTGAAGCTTTCCGTTTCGGGTGAGTTTTACATTGACATCAGCATCTCCAACCAGACTATTGTTATTGGCATTTAACTTTTGCGACGAGTTGTTCGCTATATTTCCGTTGATACTGACCCGGTTATTAAACATTTGGGTACTGAGCGCCAATTCAACCTCATCATTGGAGATTTGGTCTCCCGGACGGTAATTGAACCCGATATCAAAATCGTTGCTTATTTGTGACAGCCAGTTACTAAACTGGTTCGAAAACAATTCGAATGCTGTGGACGCCGTTGATCCGGCGAGATTGCTATTTACTCCGGTTGCATAAAATCGACCAAGTACCAGAAGCGATAACATTTGCTTGTTCATATCTTCATCTGAACTAATGAACTGCCTGATCAAATCACTGGTACTGACATCGGCTGAGGGCAATTCAATGTCAAACTTTATATCCGGATT
>JAUYEQ010000003.1 GCA_030691295.1 Bacteroidota bacterium | reverse complement strand
CGATCATAGAATTATTATTTTTTCTTGTTAAAATTCGAGCCGCAAATTTATTAATTAATGATTAGTAATCAAATTTAAACCAAAAATTTATTTTAAAAAAATCTATTCGCCATTTCCATGTAATTTTAAAACGCAAATGCCCCAATAATGTTTTACAAATAAGGCTTTAACCTTGCATACTCATCTATGTTTAAAATCATACTATCAAGCAAAACAGAAGATTTTTGAATACTTCCGTATTTTGTTCTGAATTTGATTATTTGATTTGCTGTATTTTTTTGGATGTATGGATGTTTTGCAAGCTCATTCCATTCAGCAAAGTTTAAATCTACTTTTCTGATTCGTTTCGGATCCACTGTAATGAATTCATCCATTCGCCGGATAACATCTTCGTTCAAACCATATACCTCCTTCAACTGATCAAGCGTGTGAAATCCGCCCAACAGATCGCGGTATTTAACGATGCGTTTCGACAATTTATCGCCAATTCCGGGAAGTTTCATTAATTCAATTGAGTCTGCCGCATTAATTTCAATCTGCCTTTTTGCGACTTCAGCAACCTTTTCAATCTTGACATTTCCCTTTTCACCTATCACAATATAATCAGCCAGAATTTTCTTCTGAGTTTCAGATATTCCGTAAATCTTAAAAAAATCGGTAGTGTTTCTGAAGGTTCCAACTTTGCTTTGATAATTGCGGATAGTTTGTATTTGCTTTTCTTTCAAACCTAAACGAATAAAATCATTGTCACTTGCTGTATTCGGATCAAATAGAAATAAATCGGATTGGTTCTTTATAGGTGTAGTCTGAACAATTTTATTTTCAAATACCAGAAATGGAGCAAGCTGATTAAAAATTGCATCGGTAACACCATAGATTTTCCGGAAATCAGTTTCAGAGTAAAATTTTCCACCCTTCTCCCTAAACTTCAACAGATTTCTTTTAACTCCTTCGGGAATGGATAGGCTGTCGAGGGCATCACGATCGATTGTATTTGGATTAAAACGGAAAAATTTATTTTCTGCTACCAAATCATCGATTGAATCGTTAAACAAAATCATTTCACTTCGTGCAGTATCAAGTAAATCAATATCGATTTTCGCAGGCGTTTCGAAATAAAAAATAACTTTATTTGCAACTGCCAACAGAAAGATAATGACCAATAAAATGGTGATTCCTTTTCGTTCGTTCCGGCTGAACGTAAAATAGTCCTGAATAAATTGTTTGAAGTTCATTTGCGAAATGGGTTTCACTAATTTACTTCAAATTTTTGACATAAAAAAACCCGGCTGATGACCGGGTTCTAAATATTTCAATATTAATTTAGCTTCTGTCGATATTATTCAAATCGGCAAAAGCAACCTTAAGTCTTTCAATCATTGTTTCCTGACCTTTGCGCAACCAAACACGTGGATCGTAATATTTTTTGTTTGGTTTATCAGCTCCGTCAGGATTACCGATTTGTCCCTGCAGGTATTCCCTGTTTTGAGCTTCGTATTTGCGTACGCCATCCCAGGTAGCCCATTGTGTATCGGTGTCGATATTCATTTTAATTACGCCATAGGAAATTGCTTCGCGAATTTCTTCAAGCGTTGAACCTGAACCTCCATGAAAAACAAAATCAACGGGTTTGTCGCCCAAACCATGTTTTTCAGATACAAATTTTTGGGAATTAGCAAGAATTTTCGGTGTCAGTTTTACGTTTCCTGGCTTGTAAACACCATGAACATTACCAAATGACGCTGCGATAGTGAAATTCGGACTGATCTGACTCAATTCTGAATATGCATAATCAACATCGGCAGGCTGAGTATAAAGAAGTGAGTTATCCATTGCTGAATTGTCAACACCATCTTCTTCTCCTCCGGTACAACCCAATTCAATTTCGAGGGTCATTCCGATTTTGCTCATACGTGCAAGGTATTTTTTACAGATTTCGATATTTTCTTCGAGTGGTTCTTCCGACAAATCAAGCATGTGTGAGCTGAACAATGGCTTGCCTGTTTCTGCAAAGTGTTTTTCACCTGCATCCAAAAGACCATCAATCCAAGGTAATAATTTTTTTGCAGCATGATCGGTATGCAATACTACATGCACTTTGTAAAGTTCGGCAAGCAAATGCACAGATTTTGCACCGGCAATCGCTCCGGCAATTGGAGCCAACTGTCCTTCAAGTTTCAGACCTTTTCCGGCATAAAACTGTGCGCCACCATTTGAGAATTGAATTATTACTGGAGAATTAACCAGTTTTGCAGCTTCCATAACGGCATTTACCGAATCGGAACTTACTACGTTTACTGCTGGCAATGCATAATGATTTTCCTTTGCAATCTTGAATACTTTTTGCAAATCGGTTCCGGAAACAACTCCGAATTTTACTACTTCTGAAATTTTTGTCATTGTATAAATTTTAGGATGATACTTTTAAATTACTATTCCCTGAATTTTATTTTTCAGAAAACAACTAAGCAAAGGTAGGATTGTTCGGGCGAAAAAAATAATATCGCCCAATTAATTGACCCACCGAAGATGAAAATTTCATTTTTATTTGATGCAATAGCTGTTGACTTTCATAAATTCAGGATGAATAAGGCAAGAACTAGAACGGATACCCGATTGCAAATGACAGGTTCAGCTGATCGCCGTTGATTGGATAGTTGCCCGGAATAAACCGTTTACCCGCTTCTAAAGACGGATCCCGCATTTTCAAACCTAAATCGAGCCTAAAAAGGAAAAATGTAAAATCAAACCTAAGTCCCAGGCCGGTGCCAACTGCAATCTGTTTGTAAAACTCATCCATCCTGAAAACCGCTCCTGAACGGTTATCCTTGCTATTAATCGCCCAAATATTTCCTGCATCCAAAAAGAACGCGCCTTCCATCAACCAAAAAAGTTTAAACCGGTACTCTAAATTTGCTTCCAGCTTAATATCAGATGATTGATTTGGATATGATCGCCTATTTGGGTTTACCGCTGGTTTATAAGTACCCGGCCCCAGCGATCTTACCTGCCAGGCACGGATGCCATTTGCTCCTCCGGTGAAATATTTCTTTTCAAAAGGCAAAACATCGAAATTGCCAAAAGGAATTCCAACCCCAAGAAATGCACGTCCCACCAAAGAACTCTGTTTATCGATCATGTGTCCGTAACGATATTCAAAATCAGTTTTAAAATACTGAGCAAATCGTGTATTCAATATTTCATAGTATGAACTTGGCTGATTGGTAATAGAATCAATTCTTTCAGTTTTGTTTTTATCTATAAGTCCGGAATAAAGTGACAACAGATTACCAGCTGATTCAAAATTGAATTTAAAGTACTTATAATTCTCCCTCTTGTTGATACTTTGTGTATTATACATCCAACTATAATTAGATGCCAGAATGAGGTGATCCGTAAAACTGTTTTTTATGTACAGATCCTGAATTAAAATGATGAAATCCGGATTTAACGCAGAAATAATCACGTAATTCAAATCAAACAAATTCAGGGTATGAAACTTATAGGCAGAAGTTTTCCAGTTATATCCAAATTTAAAATTGGAAATAGTTCTGGTATAATCAGGACGGTTTTGATAATTATAACCAACCGTCAGCTTGGTTTCAGGAATCTGGAAATTAAACATTCGTTTTCCTTTGATGAAGCTCATAAACTTCGGAACAGTAAGGCTCGATTCAAGC
>JAUYEQ010000711.1 GCA_030691295.1 Bacteroidota bacterium | reverse complement strand
TGTGGAGATTCAGACAAGTCCGTTGTGGTTGATTATTCTTTAAAACATCAGTCAGAACTTCTCAAAGAATTTATCGATATTTTAGAAATAAAAAAGGTTCATTTTGCAGGACATGACGTTGGCGGGGGAATTGCCCAGATTTTTACTGTCAGGTATCCTGAAGCCATAATTACCAGTACTTTTATCAATACTGTCGCTTACGATTTCTGGCCGGTACAGCCTATTATCGCCATGCGTACGCCAATAATCAGGCAATTGGCCATGGCAACACTCGATTTGGGAATGTTTAAATTAATCGTCCAGCGAGGGGTGTATCACAAAGAAAAAATTACTTCGGAACTGATGAACTATTTTTTTAAGCCAATGCAAAATAAAGCCGGACGAAAAGCTTTCCTGCACTTTGCCGCTTGTCTTGACAATAAAAACCTGACCGAAATTGCAGGATTGCTCAAAAAAATTAAAACACCCGTACTCATCGTACGTGGCGATGCCGATGTTTATCTGGGCTCGAACATCAGCAAAAGACTTCATTCCGAGATCTCCATCAGCAAACTCGTTGTCATTCCTGATGCCGGTCATTTCATACAATTGGACGAACCTGAAAAACTGGCTCATATTCTGCAACAATTTATAAAAGAAAAAAGCTATGCAGGCTGATCTGAACGATTTACTCTCAAAAATTGAGATTTTAGAGGCCGAAAATTTGGCTTTATCTGAAAAGGCGGAGGATTCAATCCTATTTGGAACGGTGGCAGAACTTATTTATCAAACCGACAATCCTGTTCTTCTACTCGAGCAAATTCTTGAACGAATTTCAATATTAAAAAGCATTTCATTCTGCGCTTGTTTTGAGCACAATCAAAGCGGATTGAATGTGATAAGTTTTTATGCTTCATTTGGCGAATTTCAAAACAGCGATATCCAATTGTCCTTTCCTGAATTTACCGGAAAAATTCATTCAGGTGAAAGCTTTCTGATAATGGAAAAAGAAGATTTTGAATCACATAATTTTTCATTCCGGATTAAGAGACAATATTTTCAACCGCAAAACGCCCTAATTATCAGATGCATTGCAGAAAGCATCCCCGATAAATATTTTCTGTTTTTGGATAATAGCCAAACTGAAAACCAATTTTCAAAAATCATAATGCCTCTTCTTCAGGTTTCTAAACTTGCCACAGAACGACTGGATAAGATCTTTATTTTTAATGAATTGAGCCGGTTGAACCAGGAACTTGATAAACGTGTAAACGAAAGAACCACCGAACTTACCAGGATTAACGATAGCCTAAACAAAGAAATAATAGAGCGTAAAGTTCTTTTACGCGCACTGGCCGAAAACGAAAAAAAGCTTCGGTCGGTTTTCAACGCCGCCATCGATGTATCGTTTATTATCGTCGACTTATCAAAAGATTTCGTCATACGTAGTTTCAGCCCTGGGTCAGAGAAAATGTTCGGTTACAATGCCTCTGAAATTATTGGACAGCCGCTCGAAATTCTGCATTTGCCAAACCATACAAATTTAATGGCATCAATAGAGAAAGATTTAACAAGACTTGGTGTGAGCCGTAAAGAAGAAATTATACTTTGCAGGAAATCAGGAGAGCTTTTTCCTGCGATTCTTACAGTTCACCCATTGAGGGATGATGAGGGAAAAATTGTTGGAGCACTAAGCGTAAGTATTGATATTACAGAATTAAAACTCGTTCAGAACGAATATGTTAAAGCCAAAGAAAAGGCAGAAGAAAGCGACCGGCTGAAAACAGCTTTTCTGCAGAACATGAGCCACGAAATCCGTACACCGATGAACGCAATTATTGGTTTTGCTGATTTACTTCCCGAATACTTCGGCGATGAAGAAAGACTTATAAAATACGCAAATATCATCAAAGAACGAGGTGCCGACCTTCTCGAAATCATTAGCGGAATTCTGGATATTGCCAAAATTGAATCGGGACAATTGCCTGTAAATCCCGAAAAATGTAGAATGAACGACCTGTTTGAAAATATCGAAACGCTTTTTAATGATTTTAGGAAGCGAAACAACAATATAAATATTGACTATAAACTAAAGGTTGACCAGAGCATCAAAATGATGGATGTAATTATCGATCAGGTCAAACTGAAACAGATACTGTTTAACCTAATCGGGAATGCCAATAAATTTACCCGTTCAGGAAGAATAGAAGTTGGGTGCAATCTTTTCGAAGCTGATATCTTCACTTTTTACGTGTCAGATACAGGTATCGGAATTCCCAAAGAAAAACATGTTGAAATATTTAGCCGCTTTATGCAGGCCAGTC
>JAUYEQ010000702.1 GCA_030691295.1 Bacteroidota bacterium | reverse complement strand
TGTGGGATATAGGAGGGAATTGGTTACTAAAGAGACCATCTCAGAACTTCGTAAAATGAAATTTCCCGAGGATTTCGTAAGCGAACTGGAAAATTTGATCGGTGTGAGTATGCCCATGTACCAATATTGGCCGATAATCCGTGAAATCGGCGAGAAATATGGACTTCCATCCAATGGTCCCATTGGTATAGGTACAGCAACTTCAAAATTAAAAGAAATAAAAGTAAAAACCAGGTATGAAGATTCCTTTCAAACCGGCACAATATTCTCGAACAGCATTGGGTTAAACAATGTTTCAAAAGATATATTCAATGTCATGGGTGAATATAGTGGAATGAAAGACGTAAGCTTATTTGTTACCTACATTCCGGTGATGAACAAAAATAACCAGACTAACTACAAAGAAGAATACTGGCTTGAAGTAACCGGAATGAGCGAGGATTATTACAAGTACCAGAAAACATACATCAAACAGGTGGAAAACAAAAACAATCCGTTCGCTTCGGTTATTGAAGTGCATTCAAATATAACTAATGGAGTGGGTATTTTTGCAGGCTACAACAGGCAAAAGATTCACTATCACGATTATTGAAAACCCGTTATTTATTGAGAAAAGGGAATCACCCTTCAAGCCAAAACTTCGTTTCAGCTTTTGTTTCGCCATTCACTACAATTTCCAATCGGTGTTCGCCGGCAAAATGAGTGCGGGTAGTGAAATCGGTGAAAGCCTGTTTTTTGCTGATCGGATGTTCGCCCACAGGAAAATTCCCCTCGCTGATCTGGAAAATCTTTGCTGAGGTTTTTCCTCCTGATTTTATGTAATAAATCCGGTACTCGAGCCTGATTTTCTGCGGTTTTCCGGAGTGGTTGGAAAGAGTGAATGAAAACATCAGATGATCGCCAATGCGGATACTTTGTTTGTCAGTGGCAAGTCCGGTGATGGTCAGTAATTCGGGATTGGCGAACCCAAAAAGCATCAGCGCCCGCTTACTGCCGCCTTTCAGCAAGGTGCGGCAGGCATGTTTGATGATACGATCAATTTCGGGCGACTGCCCTTTCCAGCGTTCACACAAATCCAACACAAGTTCAGGGTGGTCTTTCGAAATATCGTTCAGGTTATTGGCCACGCTGCGACGAACAAATTCTTCCCGATCGTTTTTCAGTTTTTCCAGAATGGGCAAAACCAGTTTCGGATCTTTTTTAAACTTCGGAAGTCCCATTCCCCAAGGCAACCGCGGGCGGCAACCTTCGCTGGCGAGTCGGCGGACCGAAGGATTTTCATCTTCAGCCCAGCGGTAAAAATATTGAATGGCACGTTCCGGATCTTTGTCGAGAAACGGACGGACAGCAAATTCAGAGGTGCACGAACTGGTGAATTTTGCCAACGCGTTCATCGAAATATCCCAGTCGTCCAATCCGTAACATTCGGCGAAATCGGAAAACGAAAGGGCAACAAATCCTTTAAACTGAGAGGCGATTTGCTCCAGAATACCAATGGATTGTTGATAATCAGCAGGAAGCATTTGATGAAGACATTCGGTAATGTGCCGCATTTTCTGCTTCAGTTCGCGGTCGGCCCATTGCGAATCGAGCACAAGGCTTGTGAATTTCCGCACATCGGACCCGGGCAGCAATGCGTTTATTGCTTCCGCCAGCTTTATGACCTGATCGTCAGGAATCAGAATGTCTTTGAGTTTTTCGGGCATGAATTTCAGGATTAAACTTTTGGCAAATTTAAATGGAAATCAACTAATTCATCCAAAGATGTTCGATCAGAATTTTAAGGCCGATCACAATTAAAATCAGTCCTCCCAAAATTTCGGCATACTTGTTAAACCTGGGGCCGGTCTTTTTTCCCAGCAGAATGCCAAGCATGGAGGCAATAAAAGTAACTGCCCCTATAATAAAAACAGCGATTAATATTTTTTCGAGAAAGGCGGCAAAACTGAATCCAACGGCCAGCGCGTCTATACTTGTGGCTAGCGAAAGTGTCAGGATTACTTTAATATGGAGCGGATTCTTTATTTCACGAACTTCGGAACTGATAAAACTTTCGATGATCATCTTGCCACCGATAAGGCTGAGCAAACCAAAAGCTATCCAATGGTCAACAGGTTCGATCAGCGGCTTCATACTTGTGCCGATCAGCCAGCCAATCAAAGGCATAACTGCCTGAAATACCGCGAGAAAAATGGCAATTTTCGTGGCCTGCATAAAACGGATTTGGGGGAGATTTAGCCCGCTGCAGACCGAAACAGCAAACGAATCGAACGACAAACCGATAGCAAGCAAAGTGATTGTGATAATTTCCATCCGTCCAGAATTGAGCGACAAAACTATAAAAAATGTGGCTAAACGAAAATTACATTTCGCCCAATTGCAACCTCAATGGTTTTGAATCAAAAATTAACCACGGATTACGCAGATTAACACAGATTAAAAATGATGGTAACTATTTATTGTCGTATATTTTTTCAACTCACCCCCACGTCCGCTAGCGGACGTTCCCCTCTCTTTTAAAAAGAGAGGGGGAAGCATCGCAGATGCGAGGGGGTGAGTTAGGATAAAGGCATAAATTCATACGCGTCATATCTCATTTAATCCCTTAAATCTGTGCGAATCTGAATAATCTGTGGTTAGAAAATTAGTTTTGGCACAGAATAAAAAAATCACTAACCTTGTAAGTGTATCATTTACGTTTATGACCTGACAACTTCAAAAACATGAAACTACAATTAGTCCTTTCGCTATTCCTGCTTGCCGGGCTGACAGCCTGTCAAAACGAACCCGAAAAAGCAGATTACAAAATTCAGGGCGTTCCGTTCAACGAAGTAAAGATCAGCGATCAGTTTTGGTTGCCAAAAATCGAAACCAACCGGACAGTCACCATCCCTTCTTCGTTTGCCAAATGCGAAGAGAATGGGAGAATGGATAATTTCCTGATTGCCGGTGGAAAAAAGGAAGGTCCGGTCATCGGGAAAATGCCCTTCGACGACAGTGATGTTTATAAAATCATTGAAGGTGCAGCCTATTCGCTCACCACTATTCCCGATCCAAAATTGGACGCCTATGTCGATTCGGTAATCGCAATTATCAAAAACGGGCAGGAAGAAGACGGATACCTCACTACTTATAAAACCATCGATTCAACCTATTCTCCCGCTTCATGGAATCCTGCCGGGGGAAGGTGGAAACACCTGGCTTCGAGCCACGAGTTGTACAACAGCGGGCACATGTTCGAGGCGGCTGCTGCGCATTACCGCGCAACCGGGAAAACAAATTTCCTGGACATCGCCACCAAAAATGCCGATTTGCTGGTAAAAGTTTTTGGTGATGGTAAAAATCCCGATGTTCCCGGTCACCAGATTGTTGAAACAGGATTGATAAAACTCTATCTGGTCACGAATAAAGAGGAGTACCTTCAACTAGCCCGTCATTTTTTGGATCAGCGGGGCGATAGCACAAAAAGGAAAATATGGGGTCCGTACAATCAGGATCACAAACCGGTTACAGCGCAGGACGAAGCGGTTGGACATGCTGTGCGGGCTTTGTACATGTATGCCGGAATGACCGACATTGCTGCCATGTACAACGATGCCGCATACACCAACGCGGTTGATAAACTCTGGGAAAACATGGTTTACAAAAAGATGTACCTCAACGGAGGAATCGGTGCACGGCACGATGGCGAAGCGTTTGGCGACAATTACGAACTGCCCAATTTGACAGCGTACAACGAAACTTGCGCCGCCATTGCCAATGTTTACTGGAACTACCGCATGTTCCTGCTTCACGGCGACTCGAAATACATTGACGTGCTGGAACGCAGTTTGTACAACGGAGTCATTTCGGGAGTCGGGCTCGATGGAAAAACCTTCTTTTACCCCAATCCACTGGAATGTGACATGCATTATCATTTCAACTACGGAGGCTCGCTCGACCGTCAGCCGTGGTTTGATTGTTCGTGCTGCCCAACCAACCTGTGCCGGTTTTTACCATCGGTTCCGGGATACATTTATGCGCACAACAACAACGATTTGTATGTCAACCTGTTTGTTCAGAGCGAATCAGCCATTCAGCTAAATAAACAAACCACTGTAAACATCAGCCAGGAAACTCAATATCCGTGGGATGGTCAGGTGAAAATATCGGTTTCTCCTGAAAAGGCAGGCAAATTCGCGTTGCACCTCCGCATTCCGGGATGGGCACAAAACCAGCCTTTGCCGGGCGATTTGTATTCGTACATCGCTCCTGAAAAAGATTCGGTTTCAGTGACGGTGAATGGTGAAGCTGTTCTTTATAAATCTGAAAAAGGCTATGCTGTTATCGATCGTGAATGGAATGCGGGAGATGTGGTGAACTACTCGCTCCCAATGGCCATTCACCGTGTTGAAACCAACAAAAATGTAGCTGAGAATGCGGGAAAAGTCGCCATCGAACGCGGCCCGATTTTGTATTGTCTCGAAGGCGCCGACAATGGCCAGCAACTTTCGAAACTGACATTGCCCGACAGCGCTGCCTTATCATCAAATTTTTCGCCTGAAACATTGAGCGGAGTGGTTACAATTTCAGGAGAAATGATGGTGACAGGCGAACCAAATGCCCAAACACAAAAAGTTACAGCCATTCCATATTTTGTATGGAACAACCGCGGGGCAAACGAAATGAGAGTCTGGATTCCAAGAAAATAGCATCGGATTAAAATGAGAAAACGTCTGCGTCTCTCTGTATTTATAATTTTAATTATTGGGTTTGGTACAATTTGCCATTCTATCAACCCTACCAATCTGCGTTTTCAGTACCTGACAACGGCCGATGGTCTGCCCCAAAATACCATCGACTGTATCTTTATTGACAGCCAGCAGTTTATGTGGTTTGGTACATGGAACGGGCTATGCCGCTACGACGGGTATTCTTTTAAAACATTTCAGAAAAGTGATGTACAAAAAAGCCTGCCCAACAATTTTGTGCGTGCCATTTGCGAAGACAAGTCGAAAAACCTATGGATAGGAACGGCCAACGGGATTGCCATTTACAACCTGAATACCGAACAATTTGATTTGACCGACAGCCTGCAGGAAAGACTGGGGAAAATCGCGGTCACCAGCCTGAGCGCTGATAAAGAGGGAGGAATCTGGATTGCTGCCGAAAAAGGCAAACTATTTCATGTTACACCAAAACAGGGGCAGTCATCCGATTTTGAGTGCCGGGAAATAAATACTGAAATACTCCGAAATGCCGATGTCAATACGGTTTATATCTTGAAGGACGACCGGATTCTTATCGGCACTGGTGCAGGCGCTTACGAAGTTTTGGCAGGCAAAGTTAAGAAGCTGGAACTGGCTGGAAGCAGCTCTCCTTTATTTGATTCGGTCAACCTTCTTTGTATCCATGAGTCAGGTAATGGCGATTTGGGTTTTGGTACGGATACCGGTCTTTTCTGGTATCGGCAACCGGCCGGACAATTAACATTGTACACCTACCAGCCCAACGGCAGCAACAGTTTGGGGCATGCCACTGTAAATGCAATTGCAGAGGAATCGCCCGGCACTGTACTAATCGGAACCCTCGGCGGATTAAACTTTTTTAATCCGGAAACCGGAAAGATATCGGGGATTGACGGGCGTTTGGACGAAAACGGCACCTTGAACAATGAGTTTGTCAACTCTCTGCTGACCGACCCCGACGGAAACGTTTGGATTGGAACCGAAAAAGGTGGCGTAAACAAATACAGTACATTTCAGAAACCGTTTTATTCGCTGCGCAACCATCCGGATGAGCCTGCCAGCCTGAGCAACAATACCATCAATTCGATTTTGAACGATGGTGATATTTTGTGGGTAGGAACGGCTGGTGGCGGCTTAAACCGCATTGAAAAACGAACGGGAAAAATCGATCATTTTAGTCCGTCGGATCAAAAACCGGATGGTATTCAAAGCAACTTTATTTCCTCGCTTTGTCTCGGTCCCGATAAAAAACTATGGGTGAGCACCTGGGGCGCCGGAATGAGCCGTCTGGTTTCTGAAAAAAACAAAACATTCAGGAATTATCTGAATGAGGCTGGCAACCCGCAAAGTTTGGTCAGTAATTTCGTCTCCGGAATTGTTCCCGACGAGCGTGGCTTTTTTGTGGTCGGCACATTGGGTGGCCTCGATTTGTTTGATCCGAAAAGCGAAACATTTTTCCATTTTCAGGAGAAATTTGACGCCAAAGTTGAAGTTTCGGCAGTTGGCTGCATCCTGAAAGACCGCAACAATTATTACTGGATTGGTACACGCACCGGGCTATTTCATATTCCGGCAAAACTTGTTGCACCCACTCCGGAGAAACTCACTTCCGCTGATTACCGGTTTTTCACCAACGTGCCCGACGATTCGCTGTCACTTTCAGGAAATTATGTGGTTTCGCTACTCGAAGACCACCTCGGAAACATATGGGTTGGCACCTACGGAAACGGAATTTGCAAAGTGGTAAATACGCCCGGCGGGGAAGTTAAGTTTGTGACCTACTCGCAAAACGATGGATTGTGCAACAACGTAGTTTATGCACTGGAAGAAGACCGCAGCGGAAATATCTGGATTAGTACCGACAATGGCTTGTCGAAATTTAACCCGGAAACAGGCTCGTTCCAGAATTTCTACACCAAAGATGGACTGCTAAACGACCAGTTTTACTGGACTTCATCGGATTCTGACAACAGTGGGAACCTGTATTTCGGAGGTGTAAACGGGCTGAATTATTTTAATCCGGACAAAATTGATTTTTACCCGCGATTGCCCAAAGTGGTTTTTACCGACTTTCAGGTTTTCAACCAATCGGTGAAAATCGGTGAAAAATTGCATGGGAACATTGTCCTGAACAAGTCGGTGGCTGAAACCCAAAACATTGAGCTTTCCTACAAAGACAACATCTTTTCGATTGAGTTTTCGGCGCTCGATTATTTTTTGCCCGACAAGGTAATTTACGCCTACAAAATGGAAGGTGTTGACCAGAATTGGGTCACGGTTAACTCCGCCCGCCGTTTTGCAACATACACCAACCTTCAGGGTGGCGAATACCGTTTTCTGGTGAAAGCCGCCAACAGCGATGGATTGTGGTCGGCCGAACCAACGGTTTTGAACATTGTCATCCATCCGCCATTCTGGCAAACAAACTGGTTTCGATTCCTGGCCTTGCTGCTGCTGGCGCTTTCGGTGATGGGCTACATCCGCTACCGGACGCAGTATTTACACGAGCAAAAGCGGAAACTCGAAATTCAGGTGCGCGAACGAACCGTTCAAATTGAAGAGCAAAAAGAAAAACTTCAGGAACAAGCAGAGATTTTATTGGAGGCGAACAGTATTCTGGCGGAACGACGCAAACTGATTGAAGGGCAAAAGATTGAACTCGAAAATCAAAATCAGTTGATCGTTGAACAGCGCGACGAGGTGATTGAGCTGAACAAAAAAGTGAGCCTGATAAACCAGTTACGATTGCGTTTTTTTACCAACATCTCGCACGAATTCCGCACGCCGCTCACCTTGATCATCGACCCGCTTGAGTTGCTGATGAGCAAACTGAAAAACGACAAACAGACCATCCAAACCCTGAAACTGATTGACAGGAACGCGCAACGCTTGCTTCATCTGATCAATCAATTGATGTATTTCAGGAAAATTGAAACCGGAAAAATGGAGCTTCGGGTCGTTCAGGGCGATTTGGTTGGTTTCCTGAAAGATGTCTTCGATTCGTTCCTGGATCTGTCGGGACACAACAAAATAAAGTACACATTTTTGCCGCCTGAAAACATCCAATCTACATGGTTTGACCCGGATAAAATTGAGAATATTTTTTACAACCTGCTTTCGAATGCTTTTAAGTTTACGCCGGAAAATGGCAGTATTTCGATGAAGATCGGATTTTGCGAACCAAACAATACCGCTTCCGGACATTCATTTCCATTGATTAAGATCGAAGTGACCGATTCAGGAAAAGGAATTTCGGCGGAACATTTGCCACTGGTTTTTGACCGTTTTTACCAGGCCGACAGCACTCCCGATAACCGGCAAAAAGGCTCCGGCATTGGATTGGCGCTCACACAGGAAATGGTTCAGGCGCTGCATGGCGAAATTTCGGTGGAAAGCAAACCTGGCAAAGGCAGTACTTTTACGGTTTTGCTGCCCTACCGTGCCGAAGATTTTACTGAAAGCGAACTCGACCTTTCGGGAATTGCCCAGCCGGTAAACCTGCAATCGAAAGTAGATGTGATTACTCAGGAATTGCATCTGGACGAGGAAGAAACCGATGAAACGGAAGAGAAAGCTGATAAATCGAAACCGCTGATTCTGATTGTTGAGGATAATTACGACCTGCGCACCTTCATGATTCAATCGATGAAAAACGATTTTCGTTTGCTGGGCGCCGAAAATGGAAAAGAAGGACTGGAAATGGCAAAAAAATATACGCCCGACCTGATTATCAGCGATGTGATGATGCCTGTAATGGATGGCCTTGAATTGTGTACCCGTCTAAAAAAGGAAATTCATACCAGCCACATTCCGGTTATTTTACTGACTGCCAGAGCAATGATCGATCATTGGATTGAAGGTTTGGAAACCGGTGCTGACGATTACATTCCTAAGCCATTCAACCTGAAGGTTCTTCACCTGAAAATTGTCAACCTGATCGAATCGCGCCGGAAACTGAAGCGAATGTTTAGTAATCCCGACCAGCTCTCTCCATCCGAGGTGACATCGAATGCAGTTGACGAGGAGTTCCTTGCAAGGGCATACGAGGTTTTGGAAAAACACTATACCGAACCCGAATTTTCGGCCAGTCAATTTGCTTCTGAAATGTTTGTTAGTGGCAGTTTATTGTATAAAAAGATAAAAGCAATTACCGATTTAAATATCACTGATTTTATAAATTCTTATAAATTGAAAAAAGCCATTGATTTGATAAAAATGAGTGACCGCCCCATTTCGGATATTGCATTTTCTGTCGGTTTTAACGATCCCAAATACTTCAGCCGGATATTTAAAAAGATTTATGGAATGACTCCAACTGAATTTTCACTAAAGAGTTGAGCTCACTCCGATATCTATTTTTGCCACCAAAACACAGCCTGCCCCGAAAACCTCGGGGAAAGCACTAAATCTCACCAAAATAAATCCATTGAATTTCAGCTTTTTGTGCAATTGGGAGTCTTGGTCCCGAGGCCTCG
>JAUYEQ010000059.1 GCA_030691295.1 Bacteroidota bacterium | reverse complement strand
ACTTTTGCAAGTAGCTTGTCTTTGTACAGAAATGGCAAAGCTGCCAGTATTCCAACAATCAGTACAATCGTTCCGGTGATTATGAGTATTTTTTTCATTCTGATTCTTTAATGTCGTTTAAAATAAGCGTACGTAAAAGATTTAACGCAGTTTGTGTTGAGCGTATTATATTTCGTTCGCGGTTATGTCTGAAAATAAATTTTTCGCTTTTTACTCCTGAAGGACCAGCCACCGCTATCCAAACAGTTCCGACCGGTTTTTCTGCTGTTCCACCATTAGGTCCGGCTATTCCTGTTGTTGAAATAGAATAATCGGCATTCAAAGCTTTTTGTGCTCCAATGGCCATTGCTTCTGCTACCTGCTGACTGACAGCTCCATGAGTTTCAATCATTTCAGCCGGGACATTCAGCAGTTTGATTTTTATTTCGTTGGAATAAGCAATCACGCCCCCTTTGAAATAGGCTGAACTTCCGGAGTTGGAAGTAATAGAATGTGCAATATTTCCACCGGTGCAGCTTTCGGCCACTGCCAGGGTTTTTGATGTTGTAACCAGTATTCTTCCAATTACCAGCGCCATGTTTTCATCATCGAAACCAAAAATATTTTCAGGAATGATCGCTAACAACTCTTTTACCTGTTTGTCGATTTCAGTTTCAAGCATTGCCCGATCGGTACCATAAGCGCTCATCCGAAGGCGAACTGCCAACGCACTTGGAAGGTAGGCCAGCTTGATGAAATTGGGCAACGCATTTTCCCAATGCTCAATCTTTTCGGCAAGCATCGATTCAGGCAATCCAAGTGTCAGAATGGTTTTGTGTACGATCGACTCCAAAATTTCAAGTTTTATCAGCCTCGGAAAAACCTCTTCAGTCATAATCGCTTCCATTTCGAAAGGCACGCCTGGCATGGAGACAAAAATGGTTCCATTGCGCTCGAACCACATTCCTGAAGCTGTTCCAACCGAATTGTGCAGCACGGTACAACTGGCCGGCAACAAAGCCTGATCGCGGTTCAATTGGTTGATTGTCACATTTCGTGAAGATAAAAGCGACTGAACATGTTCGAAAACTTCAGGAAAGTAAACCAATTTAGTCCCAAAATATTCGCACAGGCATTCTTTGGTAATATCGTCTTTGGTTGGACCAAGGCCACCTGTAATCAGCACCAAATCAGCATCTTTTTCGGCATCGGCAAGCGCTTTCAAAATGTGTTCGCGGTTATCGTGAACCGAAGTTACCTGATACACTTCAATGCCGTGCAGATTTAGTTGCTGCCCCACCCATGCCGAGTTGGTATCGATAATCTGTCCGATTAATATTTCGTCGCCTATTGTAATTAGTTCTGCTTTCATTTTTTTAATGCTTTCAACCTTTGTAAAAGGGTAGGGTGCGAATAGTGAAAAAACACATAAACAGGATGTGGGTGGAGATTGCTCAGGTTGGTTACGGATAATTTCTTCAATGCTGAAGCCATTTCGTTGGTATCAAAGTGTTTCGCAGCAAAGGCATCAGCCTGATATTCATTTTTTCTTGAAAAAATATTCATCGCCAGTCCGGTAACCATCGAAATGGGCGAATACAAGACCCCAAAAG
This sequence comes from Bacteroidota bacterium, assembly GCA_030691295.1. Lineage (GTDB taxonomy): Bacteria > Bacteroidota > Bacteroidia > Bacteroidales > Prolixibacteraceae > Aquipluma. The sequence goes on along the minus strand of JAUYEQ010000059.1, from coordinate 3,533 downwards.
CAATCAATCCGATGTGAAAGCTGGGCTCTGCAACTCCAAGTGCCGCAGAAAGAATTGGGTTGCCAACAAATAGCGAGAAAATAAACAAGACGATACCAGTCTGCAAAATTCCGAGCAGCAAACTCCAAATCACATGGTGCTTTTTGTAATGACCGATTTCGTGTGCCAAAACTGCAACCAGTTCATTGGTTGTCAAATCGTTGATGAGCGTATCGTACAATACTATTCGTTTTTTAGCGCCCAATCCGGTGAAATAAGCATTTGCCCTGGTCGATCGTTTGGAGCCGTCGATCACATAAATATTGTCGAGCTTAAAACCCACTTTGGAAGAGAAATTTTCGATGGCTGATTTTAGTTCACCTTCAGGAAGAGGAGTTTGTTTGTTGAATAAGGGTACAATCAGGTTAGAATAGAACAACACCATGAAAAATGAAAATGCGCTGATTACCATCCATGCGTATATCCAGAAATTGCTGGTTGTGAGCTGATAAATGTATATAATTAGCGCAAGCAATCCGCCACCGATAACAGCTCCAAGCAGCCATCCTTTTAATTTATCGAGAGCAAACGTTTTGGGGGTGGTTTTGTTAAAGCCAAATTTTTCTTCAATTACAAATGTGTCATAAACTGAAAAAGGAGTTGTAAGAATATCTGAAACAAACATCAATGTTCCGAAGAAAACCAAGGCTGTAAGAATTGAATTTGCCGATATGGAAAGTGCTACACTGTTCACCCATGCAAATCCGGAGAATAAAAACATGAGCAACAGCAATACAAAGCTGAAAGAAGAGCTAATCAACGAAAAGCGAAAATTTACTTTCTCATAAGTTTGTTGCTGGCGGTATTTTTCTTCGTCATAAATACCTTTTACTTCCTCCGGAAGACGATCGCTCCATTGAGTAGAATTGAGGTATTCCAGAATACGTTCGAAAACAAAATCGGCCACAACAAGGCCAACAATAATGTAAAACAAGATTTGTGACATGCATTGAAATTTTGTCCAAAGTTAACAAAAAGCTTTCCGCTTTAACCGAAACAGTTCTTCAGGAGAAGAATAGGAGCATTTTAGCAAATCAGATGGAGTTGTAATCCTCTGGACGATTGATATTGAAAAACAAGCGTGGATATTTTTGAATCAGAGGGCGACAATCAAGGTAACGTGTATTCAGTTTCATTAACAATCTCATCAGTTTGTAATCGCCCAGATTAATTATTTCTTCAAGTTGAGGTAAAATCTGCCTGTTGTATAAGCCAATCAGAGGTTCTACACCGCCATCATGTTCCGGAATAATACAATCAAATTCACCGATTTGTGTGATCAAGGATTGAATCAATTCCCGGTTAATAAAAGGTGTATCAACACTGACTAATAGGTTCCATTCTGTTGATGAATGCTTTAATGTGGAAATTAATCCTGAAACCGGACCGATACCTGGATATAAATCAGGAACCATTTTGATATTAAAATCAGAATAATTTGAATTGTGACCGCTGATTTCAACCGATTTGCAAAATGGATCAATTAGTTTTTTTATCCGTATCAGCAAAGTTTCCTTCTGAACCAATAAAAGTGCTTTATCGGTCCCCATTCGGTTACTTTTACCGCCAGCCAGTATATATCCGGAGATATCAGCTTTAATTTCCATTCATTGTTAATAAACCCAAACCTAAATGCGAATGGTAACCGAAGCGTTTCGGGGCAAAGCCCTCAGAATTGCCTTGGCTTCATTTTCCGGAATAGCGATGAGAATTTCAGGAGTATAGGTAGGCTTCCTGAATTGCACAATGTGCTTGAATGAATTGTAAATATTTTTCAAATCTCTCTTAAACTCAAAACCTTTACCCAGTCGGTATTTCGATTGAGATTCTGAAATGGAATCAATTCCCTGTATATTCAATTCAAATTCACGATCGAATTTAACTGTCCAGAATACATTTTCATCCCGAATAGAATCTTTTTTAGCCGATGCAGCCTCAGCCTCAGCTTCATTTTTAGGAGCGATTACAACTTTAAATGGATTTTTCTCGATGGAGGATTCGAATTTCTGAATTGTCAATGGTGTTCCAAACATTGAAAAATAGACATTTCCATCCATTCGTTTAAAGAAACCAGATGCTGAGTATTCCCGGATTTTTGTTGACATTACAACCACACCTTTTAATTCGAGTTGGAGGATTTGTTCTCCCAAATCAATAGATAAACCGATTGAATCTCCTGAAGCCATTTTAACACGTGATTCAATCCATGCTTTTTCTTTCATCAAATCAATCAGGGATGAACTAACCGGCTCTGTTGCCTCAGCCTGTGTTTGTGCCAATTTCATTCGATCGCGAACTGCACCAACAGAAAGAAAAGTATAGACACTTATAAAAGTGATTAGTATTGCACTAAAGATGATCACAAAAATCTTTAGTCCCTTGTATTTTTTTACGAACAGACTATCAAAGTCTTCAGTTGAATTTTCTTTCATTATTAATAAATATAAACTTTTGAACCAACTTCCATTGTCTTGTAAACTATTTCCAAATCCTCGTCGCCCATTCGGACACAGCCATGGGTTACATTTAATCCCATAAAACGTTTGTAAATTGTTCCATGAATCATATAGCCATCGCCAAGTTCCAATTTGTAGGCTCCGAGGGTACCTGATTCAAACCGGGAGGGGTGTCCTCTTGGCGGAATTGGTAATCCGTCTTCAATAAACGCCCAGTCGGGTTTTGCCCAAACCGGATTTGGTTGTTTGCGCAGTACACGGTGAACACCCAACGGGGTGTGAAATACAAACTCCTTTTCGCCATCGCTCTGTACAAGTCTTTCATTTTTGCCGGTAGAACAAATGCCTTCGCGAATCAAATTTTTCCCTTTGTACAAATAGAAGTGGTTATCGGTTGTATTGATAATAATATACGCATTTGATGGCGTATATTTATCCAGTTTCGTTTGCAGTGTTGTAATTTCCTTCTCCAATTTTACTTTTTGGGTTTCAGCACCTTCCGCGTCAGCTTGCGCTTTACTCAGTGAGGGAAGTACAAGCGTTGATTCCTGTAACGCTGGAATTACAAAAAGTATCATCGAAATAAAGAACAGGATTCCGACAAACAATACCGCGATATAAATTAATAAAGAGCGAATCATAGATATATTATTAAATTACAGATGCTATTCTCGTTTTCAATACATTTATAACATCAACTATTCTTTTTAATAAATGTTTCAAAAGAATTAAAAATTCAATCCTTCTGAAATTACTGAGAGTGGCTCTATTGAACCAACTATTGTTACCCTGGTTCCGTTGCCCACCAAGCGGTATAAATCATCCATATCCCGATTTTTCAATCCAACACAACCGCTGGTCCAATTGAACCCTTTGCCGCCGTGTCCGTGAATCTCAATTAAATTACCGATACCAGCATTTTTGGAAATTAATCCTTTCCTTTTTTTATCGGCAAATCTAACTTTATCTTCTGCATTGGGATAATCAATAAGCAATGCTTTGTGATAAATTGTATTTCCCCGCTCTTTCTTTTTGGTG
>JAUYEQ010000698.1 GCA_030691295.1 Bacteroidota bacterium | reverse complement strand
CCAAAATGACAACTCCCAGAAGGCGTTGATATAAAACATAAATTGGTTTTCCTTTTTCTGTTTTTAGCAGGCTTAAAATTGACCCTGATACCGACAAATAGTAATAACTCAAAAATCCAACTGTAGCAACCGCGATTGCAGAAGTTAACAGGAGCCACTCAGTTTTATCTGAAATATCATTCATAAAAACCAATTGAGAGAGTTTAATTGGTTAAGCCTATTTATGATTAAATATACGAAAATTGTTCAGATATAAATTTTCAAATTGTTCAATCATGCAAAATAAACCAACACTCCCGGCGATATAAAATGAATGACGTTCCTCAGCATTTGCAAGTATCTAAAGACTTAAGTTCGATGCCTTCGAAAGAAGCTATTTTTCAAAAAAAATCAACCATTATGGAAAGTCAATTCTCGTTTAATCCGAACCCACTGGTTCGCTATCTTCAGAAACCAGCCGAACAATTTACCCGTGAAGACCTGATCAAATACATCGAAGGAAACCGGATTCAGCAACTGAATTTCAGGTATGTAGCCGGCGATGGACGATTGAAAACCCTCAATTTTGTAATCACGGGTCACGACCATCTGGAAAACATTCTCACTTTTGGCGAACGTGCCGATGGTTCAAGCCTGTTCCCGTTTATGGAAACCGGAAGTTCTGATTTATATGTTGTTCCGCGTTACCGCACCGCTTTTATCAATCCATTTCAGGAAGATCCCGCGCTTGAATTACTTTGTTCTTTCTTCGATTACGAAGGCAATCAGCTGGAGCTTTCTCCTGAAAACGTATTGAAAAAAGCCATTACTCATTTCCGCAAAACAACCGGAATGGACATGAAAATGATGGGTGAACTGGAATACTATGTGAACAGCAAACACGAAGGGCTTTTCCCGGCAACCGATCAGAAAGGCTACCACGAATCGGAACCCTTCGCCAAATTCGAGGGCATGCGCAAGGAAGCGCTTCAGTTGATCGCTGCCTGTGGTGGAAAAATAAAATATGGTCATTCGGAAGTTGGCAATTTCACGCTTGGAGAGGAAGCTTTTGAACAGCACGAAATTGAATTTTTACCTACCGATCCTGAATTTGCTGCCGACCAGCTCATTATCGCCAAATGGATTTTACGCATGCTGGCCGAAACGCGAAAAGTGGAAATCAGTTTCGCACCAAAAATTACTGTTGGAAAAGCCGGTAGCGGACTGCATTTTCACATGCTGGTTGAAAAAGACGGGAAAAACATTGTGTTGGAAGATGGAAAACTATCGGTTACCGCTCGCCAAATAATTGCCGGAATACTTGATACTGCCGATGCACTGACCGCTTTTGGAAACACCATACCTACCTCCTACCTGCGTCTGGTTCCCAATCAGGAAGCGCCAACCCGCATCTGCTGGGGCGACCGGAACCGTTCAGCGCTGGTTCGCGTTCCGCTGGGCTGGACCGGCAAACAGAACATGGCTGCGCTGGCAAATCCCGACGTGAAAGTATCGGCCAAAAACGGCGATAGCAGGCAAACTTTCGAATTTAGAGTACCCGACGGAAGTGCAAATATTCATTTGATTCTGGCCGGACTAATTGTTGCGTCACTGCGTGGAATCCAAATGCCCAATGCGCTCGAACTGGCTGATCAGCTTTATGTGGAAGGAAATATTTTCAGGAGTCTGCCCAAACAAGAATTGCAGCAACTTCCGGCCTCCTGCGTAGAATCGGCTGATCGCCTGAAATCGAAGCGTGAAATATTTGAGAACAACGGCATCTTTCCAAAACGATTAATCGACCATACAATTGCCTCGCTGACTGCCTTTCAGGATAAAAATTTAAGCAAAGAACTTGAAGAAAACCCAGAAGCGGCAAGGGATCTGGTGAGAAGGTACATTCATTGTCAGTAATGATTACCTAAATTGAGCGATTTGCTTTGAAAAAGATAAAAGATAGCTTGCTTATTAAATTGATAATGAGTATTTTAGAAGTGACAAAACAAATAATTTACT
>JAUYEQ010000058.1 GCA_030691295.1 Bacteroidota bacterium | reverse complement strand
ATCGGAATGTAGTTGGAAGTGATGTACTGGTCGGGCGAAGTATATTTCCGGAGCACAAGGGCTTGTTCGTCGAGGAATGTTGCAGTTTCCTCATCGGCAAAACGCAAATGGTCGAGCCGCTGGTGCAAATTCATTCCCCACTGACTGTGTAGCGGAATGTTTATTTCCTCAAAATCGGTATAAGTTCCGCTCCAGAAGTTGGTTCCCCATGCTTTGTTTACGGCATCGATGGTTTTGTATTTTTGTTTCACCCAATCGCGGAAACGTTGCGGGGCATCCTTGCCATAATCGAGAAACTTGCGCGGCTCGTTGTCCAGTTGCCAACCAATTACACGCTTGTCTTTTCCATAACGTTTGCCGAGTTCCTCAATCATTTTCATTGAATACGAGCGGTAATAATTGCTCGAAAAGGTGGCATGTTGCCGTCCGCCATGATCCATCTGTTTGCCATCTTCACCGGTAGCCAGCACTTCAGGATGTTTGCGAACCAACCAAACCGGGGGAGTTGCTGTCGATGTACACAAAATCACTTTCAGATTGTACTTTGCGGCCAGTTGCAACGAACGATCGAGCCATTTGAAATCATATTTTCCCTCTGCCGGTTCGAGCTGTGCCCAGGCAAACTCGGCAAAGTGGGTAAATTCAAAACCCATTTTGGCCATGTTCTGAAAGTCGCGCTCCCATTGGGTAGAGTCCCAATGTTCAGGATAATAATACACTCCAACAGTGGTTAATTCATTGGCCGGAAAAAACTTTTCGTTATTCTGTGCAAACGAAATAAAGCATAAAATCATTCCGGATAAAACCAGAATAAGCTGCTTTTTAATAGAATGTGATTTTAAAAGCATAGCAAAAGGATTTAGATTTTAGTTTAATAAATTGGCGTTACAAGTATAGCTTATTTTTACTTTAGTCAGGAACAATAACGGGTTCAGCAATATCGCTTTTCCCCAACTTCACAAAGAATAGAATAGCAGCAGCAACTGCAAAAGCTATTCCCGTTGAAACCGAAACCATGTATGGTAATCCGAATCCTTCAGGAGCAAAAAGCAGGTAACTGGTAATAACGGTGGTCATAAACAACGCCGGAATAAGTGTAATCCAGTAAAACTTCTTTTCGCGCGCCAGGTAAACGGTGATGGCCCACAATACAATCATGGCCAGCGTTTGGTTCGACCATGCGAAATACCTCCAGATCACTGCGAAATCGACCAAAGTCAAACCGTAGCCAACTGCAAACAATGGAATGCTGATCATCAGCCGGTTTTTGATCGGCCCCTGTTTGAATTTCAGGAAATCGGCCACAATTAATCTGGCGCTTCGGAAAGCAGTATCGCCCGAAGTGATGGGAGCTGCAACCACACCAAGTATTGCAAGCGCACCGCCAACCTTACCCAGCAGCGAATTCGATATTTCATTCACCACAAAAGCTGCATTTCCTTTGTTGGCAACCATTACTTCGTTCAAGGGCCCAACACCGCTGTAAAATGCCATGCCGATGGCTGCCCAAATCAGGGCGACAATACCTTCGGTAATCATGGCTCCGTAAAACACTCCCCTGCCCTGCTTTTCATTGGTAATGCAACGTGCCATCAGCGGCGCCTGCGTGGCATGAAACCCTGAAATTGCGCCACATGCAATGGTAATGAACATCATTGGGAAAATGGGAAACTTTTCGGGTTGATCGTGAAAGTTCGTCAGGTTGGCCAATGTCAATTCAGGAATATGGTAGCCTTTGACAAACAAAGCGCTGATCAAGCCCACCGCCATAAACAACAGGGCAAAACCAAAAACAGGGTAAATTCTGCCAATAATTTTATCGATGGGCAGCATGGTTGCGAGCACATAATAGATAAAAACAACCCACACCCAAAAATTCATGGTCAATGTTTCAGGAGTTAAACTTTCGAGGATTTTTGCCGGTCCCATAATGAAAACCGCACCAACGATCACCATCAGCAAAACGGTAAAACCGCGCATAAACTGCTTGGCGCTGATGCCCAGATAAATTCCGACAATTTCAGGAATACTCAATCCTTTGTGTTTTACCGACAGCATTCCGGAGAAATAATCGTGCACCGCGCCGGCAAAAACAGAACCCAGCACAATCCAGAGAAATGCCACCGGCCCCCACATTGCACCTGCCACAGCACCGAAAATAGGCCCCAATCCTGCAATGTTCAGGAATTGAATCAGGAAGGTTTTCCACTTTGGCAGCGGAAGATAATCGACTCCGTCGTTCATGGTCATGGCTGGTGTCTGCCTCGATTTATCGGCGCCAAAAATACGTTCAATCAGACTTCCGTAGAAAAAATAGCCCAGTACAAGGATGGCAATGGAGATAAAAAATGTGATCATATCAGGACAATTTAGATTTTAATGTTTCCCCAGCAAAGTACTTTCCATGTTGTAATTCTGGTTTTTTGGCAATTTCGGATTTCCGGTACCTTTTTGCATGAGTTGTTTCAGGTCGTTGGTTTAGGTTTTCAAATATTTCAGTATTCATTCTCGAGCCATCGTGATAAAAAAACATCATAAACCCGATAAAAAGTTTCTTTTTTGTAAGGAAGCTCAAGTAGTAATTCTTTATCCAGCAACGACCGACTTATCCGACGAGCGTTTGCCGGCGTTCCAATTTCATATTGCGAAATGAATTTTTGAGCCGTAAGTTGTTTTACTTCACCCTCTTTAGCAATAGCAATAAGGAAATTCCATTGAGCGGTTGTCAATAGTTGCCTGTATTGATAGAAAACGGGTTCATTTCTTTTCAGCAATTCCAAACATGCCAGTTTAACCGTATCGATCGTAATCTCGCTTTCTGCAATGTAATACAACATGTTGCACAAACTTTGGGTATAGAAAGTGTGCATAAGACTCCAGTTCAGCACCATCGCTAATGCTTCTTCAGTGATGCCAATACCCGATTCTGAGAATTTATTTCGAATGAACAGTGAATATTCAGCTTTATCTATTTTTTCAAGGTAAAGGTATTGTGTACTGGAAAAAAATGGCCTCTTTACATTGGAAAACAGATTGATCATCATGGCTTTTCGACTTCCGCAAAAGATGAAACGAATGTTTGTCAAATTTTGGATATAAGTACGTAAAAGTGCTTCAATGTTCTTTTCCGGATAGTCTGAAATCTGTTGAAATTCATCGATAGCAACCACAATTAGTTCCCCCTGATTTTCAAGAAAGCTAAAAAGCCCCTTCAAAGTGTATTCTTTTTCCTGATCTGATTGATAATTAATCTGAATTTGTGGTTGGCCGGTCAACGGATCGTATCCAATCAATGGGCGAAACCCTTTTATAAACTCAAAAAACTGTTTCCCAATGGGTGTTTTTTCCGGAAATCCAAGTAAAATTGCTTCTGCCAATAATTTGATGAATTCGCTTAGGTTCCTGGAAGAAAATATATCGACATATATTGACTTAACATCTCCTTGTTCGCGCAAATGATCAAAAAAGCGAAAAATAAGTCCGGTTTTTCCCAACCTCCGAGCTGAAATCAAAGTGGTATCTATTCCATTTTGCACGTTTGCAAACAACTGATCTACTTCCTTTTTCCGGTCACAAAAGAGTTCTTTTGACACATAGCCTTTAAGCAAAAAAGGATTGTTTTTCTTTTTCATATCCGTCTCTTTTCTTCAAATATAAATATTTTAATTCACACTATCTGTTTTGAATTATCCAAAACAGATAATTCAAAACAGATAGTGCTGTATATAAAAACAGATCAGACCCTTAATACCTAATAAATTTGTACATTCCAGTTGTTCTAATTTTAAAAAATCCAGTTTTGAAATCAAAAAAAAGAGGATGCCTCTTTTCGAAACATCCTCAAGTTTAGATTGAAAGATATTGACTATTGCCAAAGTGGATGTTGTACCAGTTTTGGATTCTTGTCAATTTCGTCCTGCGGCACTGGCAGCACATAATATTTATCAGCAATTGTTTTTCCAATTCTATCTGAAATTGCATGCTGACGTTTTAAGTCAAAGAAAGCCTGTCCTTCAGCTGCAAATTCCCATACACGCTCCTGAATAATTGCCTTGCGTAAATCAGATTGTGACATGGTGGCAAGTGGAGCCAATCCTGCACGGACGCGTACCCTGTTAATTCCAACCAGCGCTTTGTCGATCTGGTTCAGCTCGCAATAAGCTTCAGATTGAACCATCAGTATATCGGCATAACGGACCACCTTCATGTTACAACCATAATCTCCGGCAGCAGTCGATAAATTATCATTTGGATCAAGGTACTTTGCAAAATGGCACAATGGAAAAGATGGTTCAGTGCCGCTATCTGGATTATACACGTAAACTTTACCTGTTTTTGTATCTGTAAAACCTGTCAGAAAAGTGGTTGCAATTCGCTTGTCCTCCGGAGCATACGATTTGTAAAATTTAGGAGTAGAAATAAACGACGACCAGCCATCGGTTTTCTTCACATTGTATCCTCTCATGCCTGTGAGCGCAGGAAAGTCATTTCCATTGATATTGGAAACAAATTCCACATCGAACATATATTCTTTGCCATGTTCGTTGGTGACATCAAATATTTTACGGAAGTCAGTTTCCAAACCATAGCCAAAAGATGTTTCATTAGTAATAATTTCGTCTGCTTTTGCAGCTGCTTTTTCATAAAACCCAGCTTTGTTCCAAGGCCAGGTAGCTTGAGTCAGATACACTTTTGACAACAGGGCCATGGCTGCACCTTTTGTTGCGCGACCCATGTCAGCTGCTCCATACGAAACTTTCAACACCGACTCTGCATACTTCAGATCCTCTTCCATCAGGGCCCAAACAGCATCGTCAGTTCCTTCATTGGATAAATCGCTGGCATTCATATCATCCTTCTCTGTAACGACTGCCACATGATCGTAAAAACGAATCAGTACAAAGTAATTCAATGCCCGGTTGAATTTTGCTTCACCAATGATCTGGTTTTTAGTCTCCTCGCTTTTAAAGGTCACCTTATCCAAATTGAGCAAAAGATTGTTCGCGCGCCTGATACCCCTGTAGGAAATATCCCAGATTAACCGGGAAAAATCGGTGGTGGCTGTCCATGCAAAATCATCCATTTCAACGCGTGAAGGGGCACTTGCATTGGCGTAGGCAGCTTCGCCGGGAAATTCAGCGCCCATCCAGATATAGCGTCTAAAACCATTGCCATCCTGAAGGGTTTGATAAACGGATGTCAGCCCAGCCTTTGCATCGGCTTCGGTCTTGTAAAAATTATCGGGCGTGATAAACTCATATACATCCTCTTCCAAAAAGTCACTGCAGGATGTGCTTGCTACCGTTAAAATGGAGGCAATGATAAAATATTTTAATAGTCTCATGTCTTTAAAATTTTAGGGTTAAAAACCAATATTAACTCCAAGAATGAACGATTTGGACGCTGGGTAGGCATTGTAGTCAACCCCCAATTGAAGATTATTTTGTCCCAAACTGTTTACTTCAGGATTATAACCTGAATAGTTGGTAATAGTCAGTAAATTCTGTCCGGTTACATAAACTCTGAACGACTCGCAGAATCTGCTTTTTTGAACGTTGTAGCCCAAAGTCAGGTTTTGAAGTCTAACATAAGATCCGTCTTCAATTAAATAATCGGATTGAAGCATGTTCTGATTCACCAATACGTGGGGCCTTGGATACGCTGCATTTACATTGGAGGATGTCCAGTAATCCAGCACTTCCCGGTGTTGATTTCCCCAAACACTCACAATATTGGTTTCGGCACGCAATACATTGTAAATGTCGTTGCCATAGGTACCGTTGATATAGACAGTCAGGTCAAAGTTTTTATAGCTGAAGTTATTTGTCCAGCCAAAGATAAAATCCGGATTTGGATCTCCAACGATGGTTCTGTCTTCTCCGAAACTTATTTTGCCATCTCCGCTTTTATCGTAAAAACTCATATCACCAACCTGATCAAAAGTAGCGCTTGCCACGCGTGCAGCCGCATCTCTTTCCTCCTGAGTGTTCATAACTCCTGTAGTTTTCAATAAATTCCAGACTCCAACGGGCAGTCCGGGTTCGAGCCAACTTCCATTTACCTTTAAGTGGCCTGAAATGGTTCCTTGTTGTGAAGGGATATAGCCTGGGATTTCCAACACTTTGTTTCTGTTCGCTGACCAGTTGACCATGGTGTTCCATTTAAAGTCGCCGGTAAATACTGCAGCCGAGAGACTTAACTCCAGCCCTTTGTTTTCAAGGCTTCCCAGATTTTTCAGTACCGACCCGAAACCTGTAGTCAAGGGCACTGATATGTTCCAAAGCAAATCGGTTGTTTTCTTGTAATAATAATCGGCTGTCAGGTTAATCCGGTTGTCAGCAAAACCAAAGTCAATTCCATAGTCGGTAATGGCAGTAGTTTCCCATTTAAGATCTGGATTTGGCATATTCCCTGCAGCAATCCCCACGTTGGTAATTCCCCCGATGGGATACACATAAGTATTCATTTTTTCAAGAGATGAGTAACTTGGAATATTCTGGTTTCCGGTTACCCCATAGGATGCTCTTAATTTCAGGTTGCTGACCCAATCAGCCTGTTCCATAAAGGCTTCCTGGTCGATACGCCATGCACCTGCAACAGAGGGGAAAAAGGCCCATTTGTTGTTGGCTCCAAACTTCGAGCTTCCATCAGCACGTGCTGTCAGGGTTATTAAATAACGATTCAACAGCCCATAGTTGATACGTCCGAATCCGGAGAGTAAGGTGTTTTTATTTCGTCCCGAATTGGGCTTGTCCCAGGTGGCTCCTGCGTCCAGATTATTGTATTCATACACATCCGAAATAAAGTTTCTGGCTGTCATTCCGCTCCATTTGTTCTCAATTGACAAGGCAGATGTTCCAATAATCGCATTAATGGAATGTACTTTTGTCTTTTTGAGGTAGGTCAATACATTTTCGTTCGAGAGGGATTGATTCTTTGAGTTTTGTTGCTGGCCAATTCCATTTGCATTCGCCCCTGTATTGGTTTGTTTGGGCTCATATACTTCGCGCAACGCGTTTGAAAGGTCAGCTCCTATACTTATCTTCAAGGTAAGACCTTCAAGGAGACTCAATGAAAGATCGGCTGATCCAAGTACCCTGTCAATGGTTCCTTTGTCGAGTAAATGATTCACATACGGTACCGGGTTAGGCACAGCCGAACTTCCTGATAAGAAGTTCATCGACATGTATTCTCCTGTCGATGGATTATATATCGGAACAGTGGGAGGCATGACCAGAGCAGCATTGATAATGGACGTATTTCCTCCACCGTCACCATTTTCACGACCTACATTTGAAGTAACGCGGCTGGCAGTAAAGCTGGTGGCAAGATTAATCCATGGAGAAATTTTTGTATCAATGTTATTTCTAAACGAAATACGGTTAAAATCCTGGTTTTTAACCACACTTTCCTGATCGTAATAGCCAGCAAGAATTGAGAATTTCGTATTTTCTGATCCTCCGGTAATGGTCACATTGTGATTCTGAATCGGAGCCGAGGAGCGCAATACTTCTTTTTGCCAATCGGTCCCTTCACCCAATTCACTGACGGCTGGGTACAGTGGATTGGGAGTTGCACTTGGATAATAAGCCGGACGTGCATCGTTTGCCGCTGCAATATTGGCCATGGTACCCCATTCGGTGGCATTCATCATATCGATTTTTTTGGCTACCTGCTGAACACCGGTATATCCGTCATAGCTGACTTTGGTTTCGCCAGCCTGACCTCTTTTGGTAGTAATCAGGATAACACCATTGGCGCCACGCGATCCGTAAATGGCTGTGGCGGATGCATCCTTCAATATTTCCATGCTTTCAATGTCATTTGGATTAAGTGTGGCCATAGGATTTTGACCCGCACCTGAACCTCCGGCAGCACCACCTGCAGTGACCGGATATCCGTCAATCACGTACAAAGGTTGATTGCCTGAAGTCAGGGAATTTCCTCCACGAATGCGGACATCTACAACCCCACCAGGTGACCCCGATGCAGCTATCACCTGAACACCGGCAACTTTTCCCTGTAATCCCTGCTCAAATGAAGCAACAGACTGTTTCTTCAGGACATCCGCTTTCACTGAACCTACTGATCCGGTCAGATCGCTTTTACGCATGACACCGTAACCCACTGCGATAACTTCATCCAATCCAATTGTTTCTTCATTTAATACAACGTCCACGACCGACTGGTTTGCAACATTTACTTCCTGCATTTTCATTCCAACAAACGAAAACTGCAAAGTTCCATTCTCAGGTATGTTGGAAAGGGAATAGTTCCCATTGGCATCGGTAATGGTTCCGTTTGTGGTACCTTTTACCACTACAGAAACGCCTGGAAACACAGTCCCTGAGGAATCTGTGACTTTACCGGAAACCGTTTTTTGCTGCTGAATAGCATTATTCTGACGTTCAGCAGGTTTTATAATGACATTTTTACCCGCAAACTCATAAGTAAGCGATAGTTCCGACAGCATACTTTTGAGTATATCGTCAATGGTTTTGTTACGGAAGTCAACACTGATCGTTCTGGTTTCGTCGATCTGATTTTTGTTGTAAAAAAAGTACACTTCCGATTGCCTTTCAATTTCATCAAATACCTGTGAAATGGTGGCATTTTGCATTTTCAAGTCCATACGGGTATTCTGTGCCGACACATTTGCCGAAACTTGCAGAACCGTTAGGAGAATTAGAAAAAAGTTCAATTTCATAATTAACCAGATTTTTTTGAACGAAGGCAAGGAGCCGACATTCGATTGCCGAATAATTTTCATAAATTTGGTTGTTTTTAAGTAAAAAAATGATTTTCGTTTTTTCGCAGTTTCTGCGTTTTTGCAACAGGGACAGTTCGCAGCTGTTCCTGTTGTGTTTTTATATTCCGGTGTTTCCCGGAACCGCAGAAATAAAAGGCTAAGCAGTTATTTCATCATAAGCATTTCAATTTTTAGGTTAATATTTTAGTTAGTTCTATTCAATTTTAAACTTCCCCGTTGCCTAAAGGCGAACGGCAAAGGATAACGCAACCTGGAACCTGGAACTTGAAACTTTATTTCAACCAGATATCGCGTCCGGTCATACGGTATTTGATATTCGTGGTTCTCTCAAGGGTTTCGAGTGCGCTGAAAATATTTTGTTCGTATTCAAACATTCCCCTGAATCGCAATTTCAGCAACGAATCGTTTTCAAGATGAATCCGAACATCGTATAATTTTTCCAATTCCTGAACAATGGCCTGTAAATCGGCATCTTTAAATACAAATTTTCCGTCTTTCCAGGCAGTGTGCAGGTAAGTTTCAACCTTTCCAACCGTAATTGTTTTTTCAGAAATATTATAAACCACCTGTTCTCCGGGTTTTAATTCAACAGGTTTTGTTGCACTTTCGTTCAGGCTAAAAACTACGCTTCCCTCCTCCAGCGTGGTTTCCACCTTATTTTCTCCTGAATAGGCTTTCAGGTTAAAAATTGTACCAAGTACTTTTATTTGTGTATGTTCGGTATTTACCACAAAAGGTTTGTGTTTATTTTTGGTCACTTTAAAGTAGGCTTCCCCGTCGAGATTGACTTCGCGCAAATTACCTTTCAAAGCAGCATCGTATTTTAATGTTGAACCTGCGTTGAGCCAAACTTCGGTTCCGTCGGCCAAAACGCATTTCGAAATCTGACCTTTGGGAGCGGTAACTTCGCAGAGTTGAGTTTCGGTAATTATTTCTTTTGAACCCATGTACCAGCCAATGCCAAGCATAACGGGTAATGCCAGAATTGCAGCAACGCGGTAAATCCATGATGACAGACTCACCGTTTTGGTAGGTTTTGAAAGTTGCTGAATGATTTGGTCTTTAATTTTTTCGCGGTCGGAACTGATATCAGAAGCAGCAAAATAGGTTTTACTTTTTACCCAGATCCGTTGGCTTTCTTCAAAAATTCGTTTGTTTGCAGGCGATTCTCCTATCCAATTGTCCAATTCGTCCTTTTCCGCCTGGCTGGCTTCGCCACTCAGACAATTGGCTATTAGAAGATCTATATGGTTGTGTTCGTTTTGCATTCGTCAATCAGGGAATTTTGTTTTATACACCTTTGACGATTTGCTCTTAATTTACCCTGTAACGAACCTGAAGTTTTTTTGAAAAAATAAATGTCAGAAGTTGGATCATCTGATAATCAGACAATTCTTTGCGAAGTTTCTTAAGCGCGATACCGATTTGCATCTCAACTGTTTTTACCGAAATATTTAGTTTCTCTGCAATTTCGGCATATTTGAGTTCTTCGAAGCGACACAATACAAATATTTCGCGGCATTTCTCCGGAAGTTTTTGAATGGCTCTGTTGATCCTGTCGGCCAATTCAGCTTCTTCAATCAGGTCAGTAAGCTGGCCCGATTCTTCTTTCTCAAGCGAGGAAAGATACTTCGATTCTGCCTTTTTATGCTTCAACACATCCAAAGCAGCATTCCGAACCGATTGATAAAGATATGATTGCAGTGAATCTATCCGGAGTTTTTCGCGCTTGATCCACAAATCAACGAATACCTGCTGGGCTATTGAACGGGATAAATCGAAATCGTGAAGAATTTTATCGGCAAAGAAACACAGACGCGAATAGTACAGATCGAACGCTTTGTTAAAAGCTACTTCATCGCCATTCCTAATATCGTCGAACAGAATATGTCCCTTCTCCTGTGCCATGGCCGTAAAAGTAATAACATTTTTGCTGATGAGAATACTAGTTCTTAAAAGCATTTTTTTTGGTCTATAACGGATAGTGTGGGTTAAGTATTAATTTGTCAGTCTTAATTGAAGAATTGCCCAAACATTTATAATGCTAAAAATCCGAAAGGTGTCAGATCTTTCTCTATCAGAAAGCGGCAGAGCCGCAAAATATTTGTAGTAAAAAAATTGATAATAGCTGGTAAGGTGCAGCGCACCGAAATAATACAAATAATAGGTGCCTATATTTCGGTACTCCGCACCTTTTGCGCGTCTTGCATCATATATACTACAAATATCAACGGCGCTCTGCACCTAAAAATGCTTGCTTTATAATACCCATACCAAACGTTATAGAGCTTTTTATTCTTTCTCCGGAATGTCTTCTCCCTGAAGTTTTACGGTAATGGGTTTACTTGCTTCTCCGGCATAAATGCTCACATGCGGGAAAGGTATTTCAATTCCTTCTCGTTCGAAAGCTTCTTTTACTTCCAGAAATACGCTGTTTTTTACGGCCAGATAATTGGCTTTTTCGAACCACACGCCAAAAGTAATGTTGATACTGCTGGAGCCAAACTCTTTGAAAATGATGACAGGTTCGGGTTCCTCCAAACATAGCGGATTGTTGCGTGCAACGTTTTCGAGTATGGTTTTAACTTTCCTTAAATCTTCCTTGTAGGCTACGCCAATCAAAAATTCGAGCCGCCGGATCGGGAACCTGGTCACATTCACCAGTTCGGTTGAAATGACCGTTTGGTTTGGAATCCGAATCAACAAATTATCGTAGGTTTTTATCTTTATCGACAACAGATCGATGGAATAAACAGTTCCGGTTTTATCGCCGATACGGATCACATCGCCCAGTTCAAACGACTTTTCAGAAACAAGAAACAGCCCGCTGATAATATTGCCAATGCTGGTTTGCGAAGCTACCCCGATGATAATACCGACCACCCCGGCAGCTCCGAACAAAGCCGTTAAATCGTAGTTCAGTTCGCGAATCACGATCAGCACCAATCCTACATAACCGGTATAAACAACCGTCCGGCTACAATCATCATCCGCTGCCGCGAAAGTTGCTTCCGAAGCGAACGTTTTATCAGGTGCGAAACAATCTGAATGGAACCGATCCCGAGTACAAGGATAAACACAATCCGGATAAACTTATCGACCGTTTCGATGCTAAAAAAAGTTGAAAGGTTGAAATCCATAACTTAACTTTGATAGATATTTTTGATAAAGAAGAAACTCTTTCTCAACAGGTTACGCCCCACTTCATTTCTTGGTTTTGCCAATTGAAGTGGTTTCTGGCCGTGAATTTCTTTCATCACCGACAGGTTCACGCTACCGGCATGTTCAGGCCCCCTGAACTCGATGGCTACATGGTTGGATAAAACTTGTCTGTTTTTCAGGAAAAGGGAAAAATCTTCGACCCGGAGAATAAGACGCTGAAGATCGAAAATGCTTGTGGTATTGTTATTTATTTCAACCGGAACAGCAGCTTCCCATGGCATGGCTTTGATTTCAGAAAATTCCTTATCGTAATTGCCACCAATTGAAAAAGCCGGTTCGCCGTTGTCGGCCTCTCCAAACCAGGTATCCGACAGACGTTGCAAAGGCAATTCAATTAAGAGGTTCTCTTCTTTTACTTCCTGAAAATAAAATTGCATTGAAAGTGGTATTCTGAAATACAAATTCGCCAATTCTCCGGCGCTGATTTTTATCACCTTGTTGTTCCTGAAAACCACCGCTTTGTTGGGAAGGGCCGGAACAACTATCAAATCGTGCGATTTCCCGGCTTGAAAATGAAACACTTCCGATTCATCGTCAAAACCGTCCACTTCTTCAACCAGCAAGTCTTCATTGGGCTGATCGGGAATACGACTTTTTATCAGCCAGCCGTTGGAAATGTGTTTCACAAAAACTTCTACAAAACCTGCTTTAAAATGAAGGTTTTGATTGACAACAAATTCGTATTTTTTCCAGAAATCCTGAGGGTTCATTTTGTTCGTTCTAATTTCAAAAATAAAAGTAACACATTTTTTGAAAGGACGAATAAAATTAAAGACACTGGGTGTACGACAAAATTCCGTTTTTGACAAAATAACCACGAGTGGTTGAATATGAATAGCCCTGAGTGAAACTCAGGGGGTACGGGAAAGATAGGTTTTGCAACCCTGTAAGGGTTGAATTTGTTCGTCATTGATATTCAACCCTTTGCAGGGTTGTTGTTGTTTATCATTACTTTACCCCGGATTTCATCCGGGGCTATTAACATTAAATCCCTT
Source organism: Bacteroidota bacterium (assembly GCA_030691295.1). Classification (GTDB taxonomy): domain Bacteria; phylum Bacteroidota; class Bacteroidia; order Bacteroidales; family Prolixibacteraceae; genus Aquipluma. The sequence goes on along the minus strand of JAUYEQ010000058.1, from coordinate 23 downwards.
CAGGATTTCAAAAATGAAAAAAG
>JAUYEQ010000689.1 GCA_030691295.1 Bacteroidota bacterium | reverse complement strand
AGCATTTGCAATTTCTATTTTTATTCCTGAAATACAACTTATCCATTGGATTGCTATCAGTATTCTAACGGTGATAAGTTCCACATTTGGAGATTTAACCGAATCGATGTTTAAACGGCATTTTGGCATAAAAGATAGCGGAAGCATTTTGCCCGGACATGGTGGTGTACTCGACCGGTTCGATTCGTTGCTGTTTGCCATCCCGATTATTGTCGTATATCTGAAAATAATTCTGGAATAGCTCAATAAATTACTATTTTTGTGCCGGAAATTCTAAATATTATCAATGAAAGTTCATAAAGCCGGTATCGGTACAATTAATTATGCAACTGCCGCACTGGCAGTACTCATCGTATTATCATGGTTTTTTATTACTGAAACAGTCATTAAAGTGGCCGTTTTATCTGTTGCAGCTGTGCTCTATTTCATAGTCATTCAATTCTTCAGATATCCTCAACGCACAGTAATTAAAAATGAAAAGTTGATATTATCGCCTGCCGACGGGAAAGTTTGCGATATCAAAGAATTTGTTGAGAATGAATACCTGAAAAGCAAATGTCTGCAGGTTTCAATCTTCATGTCACCCACCAATGTGCACATCAACTGGGTTCCGGTGCCGGGAATAGTAACCTATATGAAACACAAGGACGGCGAGTTTTATGCTGCCTTCAAGGATAAATCAGCCGAAGAAAATGAACGGATGACCACGGCCATAAAAATGAAAGACGGTCGCGAAATTGTGATGCGCCAGATCGCCGGTGCAATGGCCCGCAGGATCATCAATTACGTTACTGTTGGCGACGAGGTCGACCAGGCCACCGAAGTTGGCTTTATCCGTTTTGGCTCACGGGTCGATCTGTTTCTGCCACTCAATACAAAATTAAATATCAAACTTGGCCAAAAAGTGACAGGCTCACAAACCATCATAGGCGAACTTCAGTCATGAGCCGTATTAGCAACATGTTTTTTTGGGTTCCCAATGCCATCACCGCCTTAAACCTTGTGAGCGGCAGTTTAGCCGTATTTTTTGCCGTTGACGGGCAATTGGGCTGGGCTTCAGTTTTCATTCTCATAGCAGCAGTTTTCGATTTTCTCGACGGATTTGCAGCGCGCCTTTTAAAAGCTTATTCAACTATCGGTGGGGAACTGGATTCACTTGCCGACATGGTTTCGTTCGGACTCGCACCGGCAGCAATTGTTTTCACCATGCTCGAATATACTTTGTTTGGCATCAATCAACCCATTCAGGATATAGATGCGAACTGGAGCCAGTGGACCGTACTTTTTACCAGTTTAATAATTCCGGTAGCCGGCGCTTTTCGTCTGGCAAAATTCAATACAGATGACCGGCAAAGCGAACAGTTTCTTGGAATGCCCATACCGGCCAATGCCATCTTTTTTGCCTCACTCGGATTGATCCTCGAATTGGGAACCAACCTGTCAGTTCAGTCAGTGATTCTAAATAAATATGTGCTGCTCGCATCCGTATTTATCTGTTCATTCCTGATGGTTTCCGAACTACCGATGTTCTCCATGAAATTTAAAAACCTGCACCTGAGGGAAAATGCCATCCGCTTCCTCTTCCTCGGATCAACTGTTCTGATGATCATCTTCCTTCAGGTTTATGCCCTTCCGCTTATCATCATCTGGTATGTATTGCTTTCGACAATAACTTATGTGGCGGGGATAAAATAAATGAATTCAATGGATTCAGACAAAATTGTTTTCCAACACAGCACGTTAGATAAAGGCTCTGATTATTATCCGGAAAATAGAATTTGTATAAACTGATTTCCTATCTTACAGAAATAGACGCCCGGTGTAACTTTCTTACCCAATTCGTTGGTGCCATTCCAGATTATTTCAACGTGTTTATCTGTTTTTTCAATTGACAGATTTTTAATCAGTTGTCCGGTAAGATTATAGATTTCAACTTTTAAATTCGTTCGTTTTGGGTTATGAATTTCAATGGTAATTTCTTCTGAAAACGGATTTGGGTAACATTTAAACCAAATTGAATCATCAACAATTTGAAGTACAGTCATGTCGTTTGTATTTACCTCAGCGAACAATGAGCCATTCTTCTCAAACCATTTGCTACCGCTAACTTTCATTGCATTCAGCAGGTAAGTTCGTCCTTCCCGATATAGTTTAAGCGTAACATTGTGACCGGGAGTGAATCCGTTGATCGTTTCTTCCAGATCGTCGTTACCTGATGATGGAATGCCAATACTTCCATCCATAATATGCTCTGCACCAACCGTTGCAGATCCTACACAATATTGTCCATCGAATATGCCGATCTCGTCACCGGCAGTCAATCCCGAAGCTTGCAGGTTCACAAGGTTTATATTCATGTGATCGGTTCCATTGCCAATAAAAACAGGTTTAAAATATTCAGATGTTATTTGATCCGGAATAAAAACGGCAGTTTTAGTTGCGTTCGCCGGGATGGTTAAAGTACAGTTTTCGCGTACATTAACTTTGTAACCTTCGCCCGGAACGAAGTTTCCAATTGTATTTTTCCAGCCGCCGTGCGAGCCATAGTCTTCAATGCTTTTACCGGATTCGTTCATGACTTTTATAAGTTTGTCATCGTCGATTAGCGATTGAATAAGCACTTTTGCATTCTGTATGTTTGTATCAGGATAGGCAATAATATTCCAGCCAGCGTTTAAAGTAATGTCCAGCGGTAATTGTATAGAAACTCCTTCAA
>JAUYEQ010000688.1 GCA_030691295.1 Bacteroidota bacterium | reverse complement strand
GTTTTATCAACTCATCGAATTTGCCGCAGAACCTACGTTTGCAAAAACGTTGGAAACTCAATTCAGACGCGACGAACGCATTATCCGTTTTCTGACTTTCAGTAAGGATAAACATGCCGTTGCTTACAGCGAAAAAAGAATCAGTAGAACAAAAGCTAAAACTGAAAAGGAGAACTAAATTATGGCAGCAAATTCAAGTGAAATCAGGTATTTGACCCCACCGTCGGTTGAAATCAAAAAGAAAAAGTATTGTCGCTTTAAAAAGAACAAAATCAAATTCATCGACTACAAAGATGGTGAGTTCCTGAAAAAGTTCTTAAACGAGCAAGGTAAAATTTTACCACGCCGTATCACCGGAACCTCTTTGAAGTACCAACGTAAAGTGGCAAAAGCAGTTAAAAGAGCACGTCATATCGCGTTACTTCCATATGTTACTGATATGATGAAATAATTTTAAAGCTGAAAAAATGGAAGTTATATTATTGCAGGATGTTGCACGATTAGGATCAAAAGACGATTTGGTTACCGTTAAAAGCGGCCACGGACGTAACTTTTTGATTCCACAGAAGATGGCCATTATCGCCACCGAATCGGCTAAAAAAGTATTGGCCGAAAACACCAAACAGAGAGCACACAAACAAGCAAAATTGAAAGATCTTGCTTTGGAAATTGCTGAAAAACTCAAAACTGTTCAACTTGTTATTGGAGCAAAAACCAGCACAACCGGAAAAATCTTCGGTTCGGTGAATACCATCATGCTGGCTGAAGCGATCAATGCCAAAGGATTTGAAATCGATCGCAAACAGATCATGATTTCTGATGACAGTGTTAAAGAGATCGGAAACTACACCGCCAAAATCAAATTACACAAAGAGGTAATTGTTGAATTGGGCTTCGAAGTAGTTTCAGAGTAAATTATTAATCGTTTATAAACAAAGAGTCAAACATTTTTCAAACAGATACAGCCACTCGTCCTCACATGCGGGTGGCTTTTTTATTTTCAAGAACTTTTCCAAAGTTATATAAAGCTTATAAAACTTTGGAAAAGTTTTTAGACCTTTCACCTTGTGAACTTTACTTCAGGAAATGAGTTATTGTTCTTAGTTTAAACTTAAGAACCAAATCATTTCCATCATGAAAAAATTTTCAGCAAAGTTTGCCTTTATAACATTCTGCCTGATTGGATTTTCACTTCTATCCGATGCTCAAAACAGTCAGGACACCCTGAAAATACAGATTGAAACTGTTGACGGGAATACGTATATCGGAACCATCCTTGAAGATACTCCCGAAACAATCAGGATAAAAACTGATAAACTTGGCGAAATAAGTATCCCCCGCGCCGAAGTGAAAAGAATTAATCAACTCTCAACAATCATTGTTAAAGACGGAACTTACTGGCTCGAAAACCCCCAATCAACACGATACTTCTGGGCGCCAAACGGTTACAGCCTAAAAAAAGGAGAAGGTTATTACCAGAATGTCTGGATCATGTTTAATCAGGCAGTTTACGGATTTACTGACCATTTTTCAGGAGGTGTCGGCGTAATGCCACTGTTCCTCTTTGGAGGGGCTTCAACCCCGGCATGGATTACCGCCAAGTTCTCGGTTCCAGTAGTGAAAGATAAAGTTAATCTGGGCATTGGCGCCCTGGCAGGTACCGTTATTGGAGAAGAAAATACCGGGTTTGGAATTATTTACGGAATTTCCACTTTCGGAACAAGAGACAAAAACCTCAACATTGGACTTGGCTGGGGATATGCCGGAGGAGAAATAGCGAGCAACCCGACAGTCAGTATTGGCGGAATGATCAGAACAGGGGCAAAAGGATATCTCATTACTGAAAATTACTTCATAGGAACTCCGGAAAATTTCATCGTTCTGATGTCGGTTGGCGGCAGAAGGATTATTCAAAAAGCCGGGCTCGATTTCGGATTATGGATCCCGCTTGGAGCTGAAATTGGCAGTTTTGTAGCCATCCCATGGTTGGGATTTACCATTCCGTTCGGTCAGAAAACGAAGTAAAAAAAACTTTCCCAAAGTTTTATAGACTTTATAAAACTTTGGAAAAGTTGATAGATTTAAAACTTTGGAAAAGTTAACAATTTATAGCCCCAATAAAACTTCCTCCGGATTTCTTCCTCCGGTAAGCAATCGTTCAGGATTTTCAATCAGTTCTTTCACTTTTACAAGGAAACCAACCGAATCTTTTCCGTCGATAATGCGGTGATCGTAGGACAATGCGACATACATCATTGGGCGGATTACTACTTGTCCGTTCACCGCCACCGGTCGATCTACAATATTGTGCATTCCGAGGATGGCCGATTGTGGCTGGTTGATAATCGGAGTTGAAAGCAACGAACCAAAAGTTCCACCGTTGGTAATTGTAAAAGTTCCCCCGGTAAGTTCTTCCACGCTGATCTTTTTTGTCCGTGCTTTTTCTGCCAGTTCCTTTATCTCCAGTTCAATTGCTGAAATGCTTTTGCTTTCGGCATTCCTGACAATCGGAACCATCAAACCTTTGGGAGTTTGAACGGCGATACCTACATCCACAAAATCAGAAGAAATTATTTCTTCGCCACTGATTTGCGAATTGATGGTCGGATGAAATCGCATTGCTTCGGCAACCGCTTTGGTAAATATTGACATAAAACCCAACTTCAATCCATATTTTTCAACAAATTTAGTCTGAAGTTTTGAACGCATTTCCATCACCCGGCTCATGTCTATTTCATTGAAAGTAGTGAGCATGGCAGTTTCATTCTTTACTGAAACCAGGCGTTCAGACAACTTGCGGCGCAACATGGTCATTTTCTCACGTTTCACAGTGCGACCGCTCGCTGAGCCTGTAGAAGCTGTCGAAGTGAGCTTTGCACTGCCTTTTTCCTGTTTCGGAAGTGCAAGTACGGCTTCAATATCGCCTTTCGAAATGCGGTGCAAACCGTTCAGAACTTCTTCCATTGAAAGATGATTGTCTTCCATCATTTTATGCGCAACCGGTGTGATTTTGACATTCGATTCTTCCGGCTTGACGATAACTTCAGAAACAGTGGTTTTTGCAGATTTAGCAACTGCAACTTCCTTTGGCT
>JAUYEQ010000679.1 GCA_030691295.1 Bacteroidota bacterium | reverse complement strand
CAATCGAATCATCTGGTTCGTGAAATTTACGAAAAAGAGATTTTCCCCGACAGGGAAACGCCTGTTGGACTTCCAACCAACATTCCGGTTTTCGACCTCGCTTTCTATCCGGAGGAAAGAGGTCCGTATAATTATGACAGTGAACCATCACGCTTTTCACGGGGGGTGAATGCAGATGGAACGCTGCGCGACCCTGAATCGCGTTGGGCCGGAATTATGCGCGCCATCCAAACCAGTGATTTCGAGGCGGCCAACATCGAATTCATCGAATTCTGGGTAATGGATCCGTTTATAAACGACTCTCTGGAAACGGCAAACGGTGGGGATTTGTATTTTAACCTCGGTGATGTTTCTGAAGATGTCCTGAAGGATTCGAGGAAATCGTTCGAAAATGGCCTGCCAATCACCGCCGAACTTACCAATGTTGACAATACTATATGGGGACGTGTCTCGACACTGCAATCGCTGGTGAGGGAGTTTGACAATAGCGTGACAAGCCGGCAGTATCAGGATCTTGGATTTAATGGTATGAATGACAATGATGAAAGGACATTTCACCAGAGTTATCTGGAAACAATGAAGAATATTCTGAATCAGGATGCACTGGCCAAAGTAATGGCCGACCCTTCAGCTGACAATTACCATTATTACCGTGGTTCCGATTACGATCAGCAAAAGTTGGGAATTATGGAACGGTACAAAAATTTTAACGGACCACAGGGAAACTCGCCAACAGCCGAAATGTCGCCCGAGTCGTATCCGACATCTGCATCCACCCAGCCCGACATTGAAGATATCAATGGGGACAATACCCTGAACGAATACGAACGCTACTATCAGTACAAAATAAGTGTCCGTCGCGAAGACATGGTGATCGGTAAGAATTCGATTGCAGATATCCGTGAGGTAAAAGATTTAAAACTGAAGGACGGATCAGTTTCAAATGTAAAATGGTACCAGTTTAAAATTCCGGTAAAAAGCCCTGATGAATCATTTGGTTCTATCAGCGATTTTAAATCCATACGGTTTATGAGGATGTTTATGAAAGGATTCTCTGAGCCGACAGTGCTTCGTTTTGCCACACTTGATCTGGTGCGGGCCGACTGGCGTAAATACACAAAAGATGTTGACGGAAAATTAGGCGCTTTATCCCCAAATACTCAGTTCGACATTTCAGCAGTAAACATCGAAGAAAATGCAAGCCGAAAGCCGGTTAATTACGTGTTGCCTCCCGGTATCGAAAGGGTAATCGACCCGGCCAACCCGCAACTTCGGCAGTTGAACGAACAGTCGCTGCTGTTACGTGCCATCGACCTTGAAGAAGGCGAAGCCCGTGCTGCCTACAAAAGCCTCAGTATGGATTTTCGCAATTACAAACGCCTTCAGATGGAAGTTCACGCCGAGGGCATTGCAGGTTCGCCGCTGAAAGACAACGATCTTTCAATGTTCGTTAGAATCGGTTCCGATTATTACAACAATTATTACGAATACGAAGTCCCGCTGTCGCTTACTGTTCCCGGATTGTACAGCAGTGACAACGAAGCCGACCGTTATGCCGTTTGGCCCGATGCCAACCGGATAGATTTGCAACTTGATGCATTCACAGATATAAAGTTGCAACGGAATGATGAACTTCGTCAGGCCGGTTCAAGCATCAGCATGGCTACTGAATACGTAGTTGCTGAAGGAATCAGAACTATAAAAATCAAGGGAAATCCGAATTTGGGTAATGTTGAAGTGATGATGGTGGGTATTCGTTACAACGACATAGATGCCAATAACTACGGTCCGCGCTCGATCGAAATGTGGCTCAACGAATTGCGTTTGTCTGATTTTGAAGAAGGTGGCGGCTGGGCTGCTACCGGTCGTGTAACCGCGCGTCTGGCCGATCTTGGTTCTGTAATTTTTGCCGGAAGACATCGCAGTTCAGGTTTTGGAAGCATCGATCAGAAAGTGAACGAACGCGCC
>JAUYEQ010000676.1 GCA_030691295.1 Bacteroidota bacterium | reverse complement strand
ATTTTATCGTTGTTATTCATGAGCCCGAACTTAAGCGCTACCGGAAAAATAATTTATGCCTATACAACTTATATCATATTTACGCTGGTTTATACGGCAAACAATATTCCTTATGGTGCGCTGATGGCTGTGATGACTGGCGACGACAAAGAGCGTACAAGTCTTGGTTCGTATCGAATGGTTGGCGCTTTTTCCGGAGGTATGCTGGTTCAGGGAGCTTTGCTGTTTTTGGTTGCCCATTTTGGAAATATTAATCCGACCATTGATGTAAACAAGCTGGATGCTAAAAAATATGAAGTGACTGTTTCATCCCCAAAGGATGTTGAAAATGTAAACATCAAAACCGATGATGGTATTGCCATGTTTGTATGGGCAGATTCTGCAATTGTCGAAAGTGAAAATGTTCCAACCCAGGGAAAGAGTTTTTCGATGGAAGCTCAAAAAGAATATTCTTTTGTTGTTGCCGGAGAAGATAACCTTGATGCGAAAGACATAACCATAATCGACCAGAAAAGAGGTTACAGCAATTCCATTTATTTATTATCTGTTTTCTTGTCGTTGGCCCTTATTGCTACGTTTTATACCACAAAAGAACGGGTGACTCCGCCGAAATCGCAGGAAACCAATCTGGGAAAGGATCTCAAAGATTTATTCAGAAACAGACCATGGATAATCATGTTAATTATCGGATTGGTATTTCAGATTTACAACTCCATCAAACAAGGAATTGTTGTCATCTATTTTTCGCATTATTTGCACGATCAATTGCTGGCCGGATCATACATGGTTGCGCTCATGGTGGCATCCATCGGTGGCGCCATGATCACATCGCCATTAGGGAAACGGTTTGGCAAACGTAATCTGTTCATTTATGCCTTCATTTTTTCGGGTTTGGTAAATGCATTACTTGCATTTTGCGGTCCCGACGATATTGTTGGTATTTTTTCAATAGGCATAATTTCTGAATTTGCTGCTGCCATATTCCCAACACTATTTTTTGCCATGCTTGGTGATGCTGCAGATTATTCAGAGTTTAAAAACGGTCGGAGGGCAACGGGGCTTATCTATTCAGCAGGCTCTTTCTCTACCAAGCTGGGAGGTGGTGTTGCCGGTGCAATTATTGGCTTTGTATTGGCAGCATTCCATTATAACGGACAAGATGAAGTAGCTATTCAAGGTGCCGTTCCGGGTATCATTATGCTTATGAGTTGGATCCCAACAATTGTTGCATTAATTGGAGCCGGATTAATGGTGCTTTATCCGTTAGATCAAAAGAAGATGGACGAAATTACCATTGAATTGAATAACAGAAGATTGAAAGAAAAAAGTGTCTAAAGTGAGCTAAAATTCGGAGTGTCTAAAGTTGAAAATAGATTCTTGAACTCCAGACATTCCGGACTAATAACAACAATTTAACCATACAGTCTATGAAATTCGGACATTTCGATGATCAGCACAGAGAATATGTGATCACCAACCCAAAAACTCCCTGGCCATGGATCAATTATCTGGGCAATGAAGATTTTTTCTCACTCGTTTCAAACACCGCCGGCGGATATACCTTTTACAAGGATGCCAAATTCCGGCGTTTGACGCGTTATCGCTACAACAATGTTCCGATGGACGATGGAGGTAAATATTTTTACATCAAGGATGGTGATACTGCCTGGTCGCCGGGCTGGAAACCTTGCAAAACGGAACTGGATAGTTACGAATGTCGTCACGGGATGAATTACACTTCCATCAAAGGAGAAAAGAATGGGGTGACAGCCACTGCGCTTTATTTTGTGCCGCTCACGACCTGGGCCGAAGTTCAGAAATTAACCCTGACCAACAACTCGAAAGAAGTTAAAAAGCTGAAGATATTCTCGTTTGTGGAGTGGTGCTTGTGGAATGCCGCGGCTGATATGGAAAACTTCCAGCGCAATTTTTCAACCGGCGAAGTGGAAATTGAAGATTCGGTGATTTACCACAAAACGGAATACAAAGAGCGTCGCGACCATTTTGCCTACTATTCGGTGAATGTGCCGGTACAGGGTTTTGATACCGACCGCGAATCGTTCTTCGGATTGTACAATGGCTTTGAGGAGCCGCAGGTTGTTGCCGATGGAAAACCGCGCAATACCGAGGCTCATGGCTGGTCTCCAATCGCTTCGCATTACCTCGAAGTTGAATTGCAGCCCGGCGAAACCAAAGATTTTGTTTTCGTTTTAGGTTATGTGGAGAACAAAGAGGAAGAAAAATGGGAATCAAAAAACATCATCAACAAGACCAAAGCCAAAGAAACGATTGCCAGGTTCGATACCGTTGCAAAAGTGGATGCTGCTTTGGCCGAATTACGCGAATATTGGGATAACCTGCTGAGCGTTTATTCGGTAGATTCAGGTGACGAAAAGTTAGATCGAATGGTCAACATCTGGAATCAATACCAGTGTATGATCACCTTCTGCTTCTCGCGTTCAGCTTCTTACTTCGAAAGCGGTATTGGTCGTGGAATGGGATTCCGTGATTCGAACCAGGATTTGATTGGGTTTGTTCACCAGATTCCGGAGCGCGCCCGCGAACGAATCATCGACATTGCTTCAACTCAATTTCAGGATGGAGGCTGTTACCACCAGTATCAACCACTGACTAAAAAGGGGAATAACGACATCGGTGGCGGATTTAACGACGACCCGATGTGGTTGATTCTTGGAACGATCAGTTACATCAAAGAAACAGGCGATTTCGGTATCCTAACAGAAATGGTTCCTTTCGATAACGACATGTCGGTTGCCCGCACACTGTTTGAGCACCTAACCGTTTCGTTCGATCATGTAGTCAACAACCTCGGACCTCACGGATTGCCACTCATTGGCCGCGCCGACTGGAATGACTGCCTAAACCTGAACTGTTTCTCGAATGATCCGAACGAATCGTTCCAGACCACCGAAAATAAATCAGAAGGAACAAAGGCTGAATCGTTAATGATAGCGGGGCTGTTTGTGATTTATGGCCGCGATTATGTCACACTTTGTAAAAAGCTTGGAAACGACGAAGAAGCCGCACGCGCCCAATCGCACATTGATGCAATGATTGATGCGGTGAAAAAACATGGCTGGGATGGCGAATGGTTTATCCGTGCTTACGACTACTACGGAAATAAAATCGGGAGCAACGAAAACGAAGAGGGCAAAATATTTATCGAATCGAACGGATGGTGCACCATGGCTGGGATAGGCAAAGAAGAAGGTCTCTGTGAAAAAGCTTTGGATTCAGTAAAGGAACGTCTCGATTCTCAATACGGAATTGTGTTGAATAATCCGGCATTCACAAAATACTACATCGAGTATGGTGAAATTTCGTCGTACCCTCCCGGATACAAGGAAAATGCAGGCGTCTTTTGCCACAATAATCCGTGGATCATGATTGGCGAAACGCTAGTTGGCAACGGAAACCGCGCCTGGGAATATTACCGGAAAATTTGTCCGTCGTACCTGGAAGACATCAGTGAATTGCACAAAACCGAACCGTATGTGTATGCTCAAATGATTTCAGGGAAAGACGCGTTCAAACCGGGGGAAGCCAAAAACTCGTGGTTAACCGGAACTGCATCATGGAATTTCTATGCCATCACGCAATTCATTCTGGGTATTCAGCCCGAATACGATGGCCTGCTTGTCGATCCGTGTATTCCAAACGATTGGAAAGGCTTCAAAGTGAGCCGCAAATTCAGGGGAGCGCTTTATGAAATTGAAGTGAAAAATCCGAAAGGCGTGTCAAAAGGAGTGAAGGAAGTCATCGTTGACGGCAGGTCACAAACTTCGAATGTAATTCCTCTTTTTGAAGATGGCGAAGAACATACAGTGATTGTGATTATGGGATAAATCGGCATTTTAATAGATATAAAAAACCCCGGTGCAGGATCTGTATCGGGGTTTTATTTGAATATTGGATGACCAGATCGGGTGCCGCGGTTTTTAACCGCGGAAAATAAAATATGCGGTTAAAAACCGTATCACCAAATACTTTTTCGTAAATTGCTATACCAAAGCAATATACTCATGGAGAAAAAAGAGTCTTACCGACATATTTTGCCCCATTTCCAGCAACCCGGCCAAGCCTATTTTATAACCTGGAATTTGAAAGATGCTGTTCCACCGAAAGCATTAGAAAGGTACACTCGACAATTGGAAGAATTGGGTGCGGCGATTTTTAATTGCGGAAATTTAGCGCAGTTAAAAACCGCGTCACCCGGAACTGCATCAACCGTTGAAAAGATCAAACAAGAGTATTGTCTGGTAAGGAAGAAATACATCAAAGCCTATGATGATTTGCTGGATGCTGCCAGGAATCCGGCAATTGACTTGTCAAGAGCGGAAAATACCGAAATTATGATTCAGGCTTTACGATTCTGGGAAAGTAAAAAGCTGACAAACATTGCCTTTACCATTATGCCCAACCATGTTCATTGGGTTGTTGAATTATTTGAAAAAGATCAGGAAGAAAATCTGATTTACTTGCAAGATATTCTTCAATCAGTAAAGCGATTTTCATCGAACCAAATTAACAAAGTAGAAAACAGGGAAGGCGCACTCTGGCAAAAAGAAAGCTTCGACACTACTATCAGAGATGGAAAACATTTGTATTATGCCGTAAGATACACGCTACAGAATCCGGTAAAAGCAGGTTTAGTGGCCGATTGGCGAAATTGGAAAGGGACATGGAAAGGGTATGGGTGGAGCGATTTCTAACCGCAGTTCGGGTGCGGAGATTTGTAATATCCGTTAAAAAAATGCGGTTAAAAACCGCATCACCCGTTAAATTACCATCACCCTAACTTTTTTACTTTTCAACCTGCTGTTGTCAACCAAATTAATAAGCGAATTTACTTCGGATGCCTGAACTGCCACAAAAGCACAATCGATTTTGATTTCAATGGTTCCAATCTGGTCGCTGCTCAGTTTGCCTTGTTTCATGAATAATCCTGCAATATCGCCTTTCGAGATTTTGTCTTTTCTTCCTCCTGAAACAAACAAAGTTTTCCAGATTGAAGGTGATGGTATCGGTGCTTTCAGGATATCTTCAATCTCAGCATTTTCAACAAAATCAGGCAGAATTTCATTTTTCCCTTTTATCACATAAGCCGTTCCATCGTTGAACATTCGGGCAGTGCGTCCGTTCCGGTGAGTAAATTCATGTGCCCGTTGCGGAAGCTGAAAATGAATAATAAATTTTATCTCCGGAATATCCAATCCACGTGCAGCAAGATCAGTGGCCACAATCAACTGATGCGTTCCGTTACGGAATTTGATGAGCGCCCGTTCACGGTCTTTTTGTTCCATTCCGCCATAAAACAATCCGTGTCCGATGTTATGGTAGTTTAGGAAATCACTCACTTCCTGAATGGTATCCTTGAAATTGCAGAACACAATTCCGGGTTGATTGCCAAGGTGACAAAGCAATTCTGCCAGTGTTTCGAGTTTATCGTGCGAGGTTGAAAGTATTGTTCTGACTTTCAACTGCGAAGTTCCTTTATCCAGGTAATCAATGATCGTCGGATTCTTCAGGCCAACAAACTTTGGAATTTCAACTTCCTGCGTGGCCGAAGTCAGTATTTTTTTCTGAACATTCGGTAACAAAGCCATAATTTCTTTCATTTCAACTTCGAAACCGATCTCCAGCGATTTATCGAATTCGTCGAGCACCAGCGTGGTGATAAACTCCGAAGAAAAGTTTTCCCTTCGCAAATGATCCGCAATTCGCCCTGGAGTACCGATCAAAATAGCAGGACGGTGTTTAATTTCCGTCTTGTCTTTTGAACCGGCTCTTCCGCCGTAAACCGCGTTTGCTTTGTAACCGGTTCCCATTTCGCGGACAACCTGCTCAATTTGAATGGCTAGTTCTCTGGAAGGTACTACAATAAGCACCTGAACTTCGGGACAATTAATATCCAATTCTGCAATAACGGGCAACAGGAAAGCCACGGTCTTACCCGTTCCGGTTGGAGATAATAATACAATTTCAGGACTGGAAAGAATAGCCTCCTGAGCCTCTTCCTGCATGGCATTGAGTTTTTCAATGCTCATTTTTTCCAGAATATTTGTTTGATTTTTAATCGGACTTGTCATTCGGCAAAGGTACAGTTAATTAACCGGGATTTTTAGAACATAATTGTCAGCAAATAACCCAGCGTCGCCCCGCCAATGACAATAAATGCACTATTCACTTTTCTGAAGCCGAAAGTGACTGAAATACTTAAAATTCCTATTAAAACGGTTCGCCAGCCGGTAATGCTTTCTTTGCCCATCTCGTAACAAATCGCTACAATAATTGCTACTGAAGCCACATTTACCGCGTCGAGGAAAGACGAAAACAGGATCGAATTCCTCATTTTTCGAACCAATGGATTGAGCAATGCAACAAATACAAACGAAGGCAGGAATATCGCGAGGGTCGAAACGAGTGCACCTGTCCAACCGTTGATTTGATACCCGATAAAAGTAACCGACGAAAAGAGTGGTCCGGGAGTGAATTGTCCAACTGCAATTGCATCAATTAGTTGTTGTCGCGATAAAAGTCCGGTTGTGACCAATTCTGCATCGAGAAATGCAAAGAGCACATAACCGCTTCCATAAAGTATCGCTCCTATTTTCAGGAAAATCAGGAATAAATTAAAGTTGGTAATTGATACGATTGAAGCATTGGTAATTTGAAGGATCGCAAATGGGAAAATGAAACTGGCTCCCGGTTTGAACTGCTTGTTTCTGATAGCAGTCATTGCCAAAGCTACGAATCCTGCTCCAAACATTACAAGTATTTCATTGAATCCAACCAATGATAAAATCAAAGCCGTAAGTCCAAGAATTCCCAACTCAATGGTTTTCAATGATTTTTTTGCCAATGGAAAAATGGCAGACAGGATAATTGCAATGATTGCAGGTTTTATCCCATAAATGAATGGTTGAACTTCGGGAAGCTGACCATATTGTTTGTAAAGCCAGGCGAAAATACCGGTAATAAAAACGGCTGGAAGAATAAAGCACAATCCTGCGACAATTAATCCTTTCCAGCCGGCTTTTTCGTGACCGATGTGAATGGCCATTTCTGTGCTGTTTGGCCCCGGAATCAAGTTCGTGGCGCCAATCAGATCGAGGAAATGTTGCTCGCTTATCCATTTCCGTTTGGCTACCACTTCGTCACGGAACATGGCTATATGAGCCGCCGGACCACCAAATCCAATCGTGCCCAGTTTCAGGAATAAACCCGCAACTTCCTTTAACTTAACGGCCTCTTTTTCTCTTTCCATTCTTCTTCCGGTGAAAATCAACTGACCAATATCCGCCTCCCCTAATAAATAAAAACACCGTTCCGATAAACATACTTAAATCTGTTCTCGATTCGTGTGCAAATTTCCAGAAACTACTTTGCAGCATCGGGAATTTGGTGGTGATAATTGCTACGGAAATAGTAATAAAAAGCATGACCGATGCGATTCGGGTAAGCAATCCGACCAATAATAAAATTCCGCACAGAATTTCCACAGCTCCAACAAAAGGGGCAAGAATTTCAGGGTAAATAATTCCTATTTTGATAAAACGACCCACGCCAAGGACATCAGGAAACAGAAACTTCTGAATTCCTTCTGAAAGGAAAACTGCCCCAACCAATAAACGTATCAAAATGGTTGTTTTTGAATTGTCGGTTTGTATAATTTTTTGAAGCATATTTTAAAGTTTGTAGATTAACGAACCGAAGTTAAACCATTCTTTCCTGATTACAAAAGAGTGATCGATCCTTTCAATATAAGAGTGGTGAAGATTATTCATGAAAGTATTCAACTGCCGGTTTTTCCCTATTTTATTGGTCGGTAATTTTTCCCATTTTTGATCCTTCAAATCCACACTCAAATCAAACATGAATATCAAAAACCTTATCCTCGTATTTTTCTCGCTCGTCCTGTTATTCGGATGTCAGCACAGAGACCCCAATCTGATGGTTACAACTGAACTTTCGGCAAGCTGGAGTTTTACTGAGGCTGGTAAAAATGAATGGTTACCAGCAACTGTTCCCGGAAGCGTTCATACCGACTTGCTCCAAAATGGGTTGATTAAAGATCCTTTTTACCGTCTGAACGAACACGATCTGCAATGGATCGACAAAGTAAACTGGGAGTATAAAACCACCATTAACGTGGGTGCAGATTTTATGAAACACGATCGGGTTGCGCTGGACTTTAAAGGTTTGGACACTTATGCCGATGTGTTTGTCAACGATGTGCTGGTACTTTCGGCCGATAACATGTTCCGCGAATGGCTGGTCGATGTAAAATCACAACTTCAGGAAGGAACAAACGAACTACGAATATTATTTCGCTCGCCGATTGTTGAAGGGATTAAAAAATACGATGCCCACGACTATGTGATTCCGGTTTCGCCCAACGATTTAGCCGAAATTGGTAAGGTTGAAGGCAATAAAATGGTGTCGGTTTATACCCGAAAAGCTGGCTATCATTTTGGCTGGGACTGGGGGCCGCGCCTTGTTTCAAGTGGATTATGGCGTCCGGTTTTCCTTACAGTCTGGAACGATGCCCGTATCGAAAACCTGCACCTGAAACAAAATTCAGTTTCGGAAACTGAAGCCACACTGACTGCCGTTTTTGAGATTGATGCCAGTTCCGCACATAATGCAAACATCAGTATTGAAAACGATGGGGTTGAACTTGCGAAGGCCGATGTTCAACTGACGGAAGGCATTTCAACGTATTCTGTAGATTTTAAAATTGTCAATCCGAAACTGTGGTGGACCAACGGTTTGGGCGAAGCTCATTTATACAATATCAAAGGAAAACTGGCCATTGGCAAACGTTTCGCCGAAAAATCGGAACGCATCGGTATCCGTACCCTTGAGCTGGTTCGCGACAAAGACGAAAAAGGAACTTCATTTTACTACAAACTAAATGGTGTTCCGGTTTTCATGAAAGGAGCCAACTACATTCCGAACGACGTTTTCCCAGCCCGTGTTACAGAAGAGATGTACCGGAATGTGATCAAAACTTCGAAGATCTCGAATTTCAACATGCTTCGTGTTTGGGGTGGTGGAATTTATGAAAACGACCTTTTCTATGATTTGTGCGATGAAAACGGATTGCTGGTTTGGCAGGATTTCATGTTCGCATGTGCCATGTTCCCGGGCGATGAAGCTTTCCTTGAAAACGTAAAGCAGGAAGCAACCGACAACATTAAACGATTGCGCAACCACCCCAGTATTGCCATGTGGTGCGGAAACAATGAAATTCTGGCGGCCTGGTTTGGCTGGGGCTGGAAAACACAGGAAGAAGCCAAAAGCAAAGAAAACGCTGATAAAATTTGGAAATCGTACACCGATATTTTCCTGAAAATCTTACCTGAGGCTGTTGCTGCCAACGATCCGGCACGCAGTTACTGGGATTCATCGCCTGCTTCCGGCCCGGGTATTCCGGCAGATTTGGCCAATGGCGACGAACATTACTGGGGCGTTTGGTGGGGAAAAGAACCATTTAAAAACTATGCAACCCACATTGCACGGTTTATGAGCGAATATGGGTTTCAATCTTTTCCTGAATTGAAAACCGTAAAACAATATGCAGCTCCCGAAGATTACGATATTTTCTCGGAGGTTATGAAGTCGCACCAGCGTTCGTCAATCGGAAACGGAACCATAGAATATTACATGCTTCAGGACTATAAAAAACCGAAAAACTTCGAATCGTTCCTGTATGTAAACCACGTATTACAGGCCGAAGGAATCAAGTTTGCAGTTGAAGGACACCGCCGCGCTGCTCCTTATTGTATGGGAAGTTTGTACTGGCAAATAAATGATTGCTGGCCGGTGGCTTCGTGGAGTTCGACCGATTATTATCAACGCTGGAAAGCATTGCAATACTTTGCAAAAAAAGGATTTGAACCAGTTTTGGTTTCGCCTTATCAGGATAAAGATTCGCTGAAAGTGGACATTATTAACGACAAACTATCTGAAATTAAAGCACAGTTGGTTGTTAAAGTACTCGATTTCTCCGGAAATGAAATCAGGAGAGAAGTGAAGGAGGTGACTGTTCCCGCTAATTCAAGCAATACTTTTTTTGCTGCCAGAACACTTCAATTCCTGATGAACCTTCAGCCCAGAACACAATTTCTTGTGGTCGAACTGGTTGAAAACGAAAAAATAATTTCGGATAATACACTATTTTTCAGGCCAATAAAAGATGTTTTACTTCCACAACCAAATGTGAAATACGAAATAAATGCGGTTGACGGTGGTTTCGAAATTACCTTGAACTCCGATCAATTGGCAAAAAACCTCTATATGACCATCGGCGATGAAGACGGATTTTTTAGCGATAATTATTTTGACCTGATTCCCGGAAAAACAGTTAAGGTAAAGCTTGAAACGAATATTTTGAAAGGAAAACTGGACGGAATATTTGCCATTCAAACACTAGATTCTTCATTTTAATAAGCTTTAAATAACCATTTCAAATCCCCTTTAGTGCGAAAATATTATTTTCACTAAAGGGGATCTGTTTGATTTTGATAATGGTATGCATATTATTTTTTGAAGCCGT
>JAUYEQ010000055.1 GCA_030691295.1 Bacteroidota bacterium | reverse complement strand
GATGGAGTTCTCTTTTTTAAAACTGATGGTAAATATCGCAGCAAGATAGGTTTATCCCCGCAACGGTCACTGCCCTGGTGCGGAAGTTATGATTCCAAAAACCGGGTATTGACCTTACTTTGGTACTCAAAACCGGTGCAGTCTGCAAAATACGTTAACTCCAGATGGGGTGATCAGGCCGATCCTCTGAGTGGTGATGCAGTCAATTCCTATAATGATGGCCCTGTTGCAGACGGGTCAGTCATGGGACCGTTTTATGAGATTGAAAGTTCATCTCCGGCAGCAATACTGGCTTCCGGTGAACAGATCAGCCACAAACAGAGGATTTTTCATATCTCCGGAAATGAGGCACAATTGAGTAAAATCACTGAAAGGATATTCAATCTTTCTGTTACAGAAATCAAACAGGCATTTAAATAATTGCTAATAAATAAGTGGAGTTTTTCAAAAGTTGGAATTAAATTTAAAAAAGGGAACAGATTAAAATCCATTCCCTTTTTTAAATTTTGGTACAAAAAACGGTACAAAAAATTGTAAACGTTTGATTGTAAAGTACCATTAGTCGGGGTGACAAGATTTGAACTTGCGACCCCCCGCCCCCCAGACGGATACGCTACCAGGCTGCGCTACACCCCGAACTTTTGTGCGTGCAAAAATAGCCATCTTCTTTACTTATGCAAAGAAAACCATTGCTTTTTTACTCACCGGAGTGTAACTTATTTTGACAAATGGTGAGGATTACTTTGTTTTCTGCTTTTCCCCTTTCTTGGTGAACTCGCTGCCCGTTTCTCTTTCGACTTTAATTCCTCAACAATTCGTATTCTGAAATCATCCAGAATATTCATAAAATTGATGAAAGCGTCATATTTTGATTTATAAATGCAATTAGAAATATTGTTACTGAAATAAGCCGGATGCTGATCGTCCATTAAATGAATATGATCGCTTGTTTGCAGGTATTGCCAATCTTTTTGGAGGTTTATGTCATCAATGTTGGCAACCATTTCATTTAGCAGATAAAGCTGTTTAATGGCTTCCATCTGAAGTTCATTTCCGGGGTAATAATAGGAGTGAAAGTTATTTAGCCAACAAATTGGTTCGCTTGCATTAATTTCGGCAACAGATCCGTACATTTCGGCTATTTCCGACGGTAACACAAAACTTACTTTGGGCATTCGGCCTATTTGAGAAACAAATGACTGAACAAATTTTTCTTTCTTCTCTATTCCAAATCCACCCAAAGCCTTGTAATCCACATAAATATTTAAAAGTGGCTCAACAGGGTTCAGGTTTTTTAATAATGATGTAAAGTTATTCGCATTGATATCCTGCACATCAGAATTAAGGCTGTTGAGAATGCCGGTCAGTTCATTGCTAATCATTTCATTACGGAAATAAACATGCATCTTTGGCTGGATGAAATTTGAATAGACATAGTTTGAACTTCGCCAGATCAGTGTTTTTCTCGTTCCGTTTGTAATCATTGCCTGATAGCCCGAATCGGCTAAGTCATTGCCAATGAGGTCGGAATAAATCAGGTCAGTATTAACAAAAACGGTCGGCTTTTTCCCAAACAAATAAGCCATTTTTGATTGGTGATCTTTGAGCTGATTTATCAATTCATTTTTCTGGTTGGTTAGTGATATCATCGAATGTGAAGTCGTTCCTCCCAGAAATTCCACTTGCCCGGTATCTGCGAGTTGCCTGAAACTAGTCAACACTTCGGGTTCATACATTAAAAACTGGTCGATTGCAGTACCTGAAATGTAAAATGCCACCTTCAGTTTTTCTTTGTGTTTTTTTATGAGCTTTAATAAAAATTCGTTTGCAGGCAAATAGTAATTTATTGCAGCTTCATTGATTTCCCTTTCAATTCGAAGATCATCATAATATGATTTTTTAGTGCCAATATCTAAAAATCGGAATGTCTGGAAATGAAACGGGTGGTGGATCTGAAAGCAAAGTGAAATACTTTTCATATCGGTAATTTTTACAGTTAAACAGAAACAGTGTTCAAATAAATATTTCGGATATCCCCGGCTGAATCTTCCCAATTTAATTGGTTTACTTCCCGGGTTCCTTCATCGGCAAGTACTTTTGAAAGCGGATTGTGGCTGATGATTGCGTGAATGGCATCGGCCATTGCATTAACATCCCAAAAATCAGTTTTAATTACATTCCTGATTAATTCAGACACTCCTGATTGAAGGGATATGATTACAGGAACTTTCGCTTGCATGGCTTCTAAAGGAACTATGCCAAACGGCTCTGAAACAGATGGCATTATAAAAACATCGCTCATATCAAGCATCTCTTTAATTTCATTTCCTTTCAGGAATCCTGTAAAGTGAAACTTATTGCTTATGCCGTATCTGGCGCTTAAATCCACCATTTTTGACATCATATCACCGTTTCCAGCCATTACAAAACGAACATTTTTCATTCGCTGAAGCACCAATTTAGCTACCTCCATAAAGTATTCAGGCCCTTTCTGAATGGTTATCCGCCCCAAAAAAGTGACTACTTTTTCACTAAATTTGTTAGCCACCTTCGGATTATCTTTGCCGGATTTTGGGCTGATGGCATTATATACCGTGGTGATTTTTTGTGCTGAAATGCCATAATCTGCTACAAGTCTCTTTTTTACCCTGTCACTAACCGTAATAATCTTATCGGCTTGTTCAAATCCATGCTTTTCAATGGCATAAATTGATGGGTTAACTTTTCCGCCACTTCGGTCGAAATCGGTTGAATGCACATGAACAACAAGTGGTTTATTGGATACCTGCTTTGCTGCGATTCCAGCCGGAAAAGTCAGCCAATCGTGAACATGTATTAGCTCAAATTGATTATTCTCTGCAATCAGCCTGGCTATCACAGCGTAATTGTCGATCTCTTCAAAAAGGTTGGGGCTATATTTGCCGGTAAAATGAAATTCACGGGTTTGTGCAGTTGATACAGATTGTTCCATTTCAACATTAGATGCTGTTATTTCATTTGAGAAATGTTTCAGTTTACTGAAATCTTCAGGGCTGTCATACGGAAGTAATCCGGAAGGTATTTCTATCGTTGTGAATTCGTGAGAAAGATGTTTTGTGAATATTACCTTGCCAGTTTTTGCAACCTTTTCAGCATCAATTAATTTATAGTTGGGGGTGTTTTCGTTTCTCGAGGATTTCGGAACCACAAAAAGTACATGAATATCATTATAGGCCGAGAGACCTTTGACAATTCCCTCGCAGGCGGTACCTAAACCACCTGAAATATTGGGCGGAAATTCCCAACCTAGCATCAGTACATTCATGTTCCGGTAAATTTTGGTGGATAATCAAATTTCTCCTTCCCACGACAAGTTGGTTGCATAAAGCAATTATCACATCTATCTGAACAAATAGTTGTTTTTGCGATGCCCAAAATTAGTAACCATGTTAAACTTTAAGCATCAGTTAATTGCCAATCAACAACGAACAGGCATTCCTTACTCAGTTTATTTTTTTCGGAAGTCTTTGTCATAAACGGATCGTAATCTTCTCTGATTCCTCTAAATCGATCATCTTTCCCAATTTTATTAGAATGAACCGGAGATTGATTAAACTGAGTCTCTTCATTAAAAAACCATAAATTTTCACTTGGAATCCTTTCACTTGATTTTTTTCTGATGCTAATTAACCTGTCTCTTTTTCTCATGATAAAGATTTTTACTCCATTTAAAGATTTTTACTCGATATCTTTTACTAAGAACCATGATAAATGTTTCCTTTTTCTTGTTAAAGATTTATAAAATAACTACCAATATCCTTTTGGTTTTGTCTATAACGGGATCATTATTATTGATATTGTTAATGTTGCACGTTCATTCATGTTTTTTAACTTTGATGCACAAATTTTTTAAAACAAAAACATGTTTAAAGCAATGAATCTTGACGATAATAAAAGTAATAAACCAGAACAAATTACCGAGATTGAAAAAGTAAGATGTTTGATAATCGGTTCGGGTCCAGCCGGATATACTGCAGCAATTTATGCTGCACGTGCCAATCTTAGTCCGGTAATGTACGAAGGTCTTGAGCCAGGCGGACAATTGACAACCACAACCGAAGTGGAAAACTTCCCCGGATATCCGCAAGGAGTAACCGGACCGGTAATGATGGAAGAATTGAAAGTGCAGGCTCAGCGTTTTGGTACAGATATTCGTTCCGGGTATGCGACCAAAGTTGATTTTTCCGGATCTGTTCACAAAGTATGGATTGACGAAAAAAAGTTAATCGAAGCTGAAACAGTAATCCTGGCAACCGGAGCAACCGCCAAATATCTTGGCATCGACGATGAGAAAAAATATGCCGGCGGCGGCGTTTCTGCATGTGCAACCTGCGATGGGTTCTTTTATCGTGGAAAAGATGTTGCCGTAGTAGGCGGTGGCGATACTGCTGCCGAAGAAGCAATTTATCTGTCGGGCATTGTCAACAAAGTTTACCTGATTGTCAGGAGAAATGAATTGCGCGCATCGAAAGTAATGCAGGATCGCGTATTGAAAATAAAGAACATTGAAGTGTTGTGGGAACACCAGACCAAAGGTTTGACAGGCGATGGAGTAGTGGAAGGAGCCATACTCTGGAAGAAAAAAGGTACTCCGGAAGAAGAAATTGTCAGCATTAAAATTGACGGATTTTTCCTGGCAATTGGTCACAAACCCAACTCCGATTTTGTAAAAGATTTCCTTGATACAGACGAAGTCGGTTACATTAAAACCATTCCCGGAAGTTCGAAAACCAATGTCCCCGGTGTTTTTGCATGTGGCGATGTTCAGGATTCGATATACCGACAGGCAGTTACCGCAGCAGGCACAGGTTGTATGGCAGCCATTGATGCTGAAAGATATCTGTCTGAAAAACATTGATAGCAAGGGGCATGGAGCATGGAGTAAAGGGCATGGAGCATGGAGTAAGAGACATGGAATAAGAGATAACAAATGACCAATATTGAATCTCCAATAACCAAAGTACACACGATGGAACTTGAAACTTGAAACTTTTTATATGAAACGAATCATAAATACGTCCGATGCTCCTGCAGCCATCGGACCATACAGTCAGGCTGTTGAAGCAGGTGGAACGCTTTATGTTTCAGGACAGATTCCACTTGTTCCTGAAACAATGAAAATTGTGGAAGGTGGAATTCTGGAGCAGACCGAACAGGTTTTGATGAATATAGGCGCTATTTTAGACGCGGCCGGTTACAATTACAGTGATGTGGTAAAATCTACTTGTCTGCTTAGTGACATGGCTAATTTCAAGGCGATGAACGAAGTATATGCGAAGTATTATCCTGAAAATTCACCCGCCCGTGTTGCTTTTGCTGTAAAAGATCTGCCGTTGGGAGTACTGATTGAAATTGAAACAATCGCTTCAAAATAGTTCAAAGAAATAGGAAATTGTAAAATACAGAAACCCCGGATTGAGCAATCATTTTGGGGTTTCTGTTTGAAAATGGTTTGTTAATATTTTCAAACACGTATTTTAATTCAAAATAGAGCCTTACTTTTACGGTGTGAAAACTATCAATAAAATATTGGTACTCGGATTTTCGGTTTTGTATCTGTTTCTATCAACCGGGGTAATGCTATTTCAAACACATTGTGAATGTTTGGGGAGCACCAGTGTTTCATTGTTTGTTGCCGCCGATTCATGCATTGATGCAATTACCGAAGACGATTGCTGTTCGACAGAATCAAATTGCAATGACAGTCAACTGGGGACAATTAATCATTCCTGTGGATGTGAATCACCTGTTGTTTCTTACCTGAAATTAGCCGAACATTTCGACGAGGGGTCGAGCATTGAATATCCGCTTGCTAAAATTATTGGTCTGCTAAATCTTGCAGTTATTGAAACAGTTGAAGAAATACTTCCTGAAAGATCTGTTGCTCACTTCACTTATTATACGCCACCCAATAATAAAAAGGTTGGTCGCGACTTAATTCACTTCATACATCAAAGCAAGATAGCTCCGCTCACATAATCAGGTTTTAACAGTTTTTGTTTACAATCAGATTATAAATATTTCAATATTACTGAAATGAAAAGAGTTATTATTTTACTGTTAATATTCTCATCTGTGCATGTTTACCCAAATCCAATTAAAGGGAAAGTTTTGGGACTTGAAAATAGCGTGAGGAATATTTTACCCGGTGCCAATGTGTATTGGGCCGGAACAAATTCCGGAACAATTGCAAACAAGAATGGCGAGTACAAAATACAATCCATTCAGGATAACAATTTGCTGGTTTTTAGTTTTGTAGGTTTCAAAACCGATACCATAAAATGGAGTGGGGAAGAAGAAATTGATGCCGTGCTGGATAAGAATATGGAAATTGAAGAGGTAACTGTTGTTCAGAAAAATAAAGGAGCATATATTTCCCGGATCAATCCAATTCACACAACACACATTAACGGAGCCGAATTGCATAAAGCCGCCTGTTGCAACCTCTCCGAAAGTTTTGTGACCAATCCTTCGGTGGATGTTTCATACAACGATGCAATTACCGGCGCAAAACAGATTAAATTATTGGGGCTCGACGGTACTTATTCGCAGCTGCAGACCGAGAATTTTCCGAATCTACGTGGGCTTGCTACCAATTATGGCCTGATGTACATTCCGGGACCGTGGCTCGAATCAATCCAGGTTTCGAAAGGCGCAGCCTCGGTTGTAAATGGCTATGAGTCGATTACCGGACAAATAAACGCCAACTTTAAAAAGCCGGATGCTGTTGAATTTTTTCACTTCAACCTTTTTGGTTCCGCTGAAGGAAAGTCGGAGATAAACTCAAATTATTCGTTGAAACTTTCAGAAAAAACATCGACTGCCTTTTTTGTCCATGGCGAGAATTTTGAAAACCGGATCGACCATAACTCGGATGGTTTTCTGGATGAGCCGTTAGTTAAACAGATTCATTTATTCAATCAATGGAAATACTTTGATGGGAAGCGTTTTATGATACATTCAGGATTTCATTACCTGAACGAAGACCGTACCGGAGGGCAAACTGAGTTCAGGAAAGAAATGAGCCGGACTGCATTAAAACCTTATGGTGTAAATGTCGGAAATGAACGTGTTGAAGCCTATGTAAAAGCCGGTTACGATTTCGAAGGCATGCAACACAGTCTTGCTTTGATTTCCAATTTCACCAAACACAAAATGAATTCATATTATGGGTTGAATAACTACTCCGGAGATGAATTTACCGGGTACGGAAATCTGATCCATACTTTTTCGATCGATCAGCCGGGTGTTCACACCTTAAATTCGGGGATCAGCATGGTTTACAATCAGACTGATGAAGTGCTCAACCAAAACATTATTGGTGTAAATGAAGTGGTTCCGGGAATTTTCAGTGAATATACATTCAAGCCCAGCCCTAAAATTACGGCAATGGCGGGTGTCCGATCTGATTTTCACAATACATTCGGGACATTCATAACCCCACGGTTTCACCTCAAGTACAGCCCGAATGAGCATTTAAACATGCGTGTTTCGGCAGGAAAAGGTTACCGCACTCCCCGAATTGTCGCCGAAAATAGCTTCTTACTTGCAAATTTCCGACCTTTAAAGTTCACAACTAACGAGATACTTGAAGAGGCCTGGAATTACGGTATCAGCGTCACCCAGGAAGTTCATCTGTTCGAACGTTCATTAAGCATTGGAGCAGAGTATTTCAGGACAGATTTCATCAATCAGCTGGTGGTTGACCGTGAAAGTTCTTCCGAGTTTATTTTACTTGCTCCTCTTGATGGTAAATCGTATGCAAACAGCTATCAGGTGGAAATGAGCTACGAACTTTTGCCCCGGTTGGATATCTTGGCAGCATGGCGTGTAAATGATGTAAAACAGACCATTGGTAATCAGTTGGTGCGAAAACCTTTGTCTAGCAAATACAAAGGACTGATCGCGCTGAACTATTCCGACCAACTGAAAAAATGGATGTTCGATTATACTGCCCAGTTTAACGGTGGTGGCCGATTGCCGGTTGTTGCAGGTTCATCAGGAATTTTACCAACAGAGTTCCCTGCATTTACCCAAATGAATGCTCAGATAACCAAGTATTTTCGCTACTGGAATCTTTATGCCGGGGCTGAAAATTTATTGAACTATGTGCAGGATCACCCGGTATTGGGAGCCGATCTACCTTTTGGATCGGATTTTGATGCAACCCGGATCTGGGGCCCGGTGATGGGCCGGAAATTTTATGCAGGAATTCGAATTACATTAAATCATAAATCAAAAACACCATGAAAAATATTGTCTGGTTAATTATGTCTGGATTTATATTGTTGTTATTTATTTCAACAGCGGAAGCCCAAAACAAGGAAAGTGAATTATCTACAGTTTACATTAAGTCGAACATGGATTGCATGGACTGTGAATTAACACTTACAAATTACCTGAAATTCGA
>JAUYEQ010000667.1 GCA_030691295.1 Bacteroidota bacterium | reverse complement strand
CCAAACACCGGTTACGCTTGCCGACCGTAATGCCCACGATGAAATCATGAAAAATCTTGCAAGCACCGGATTGCCGGTTTTAAGCGAAGAAGGTGTCCATTTAAACTTTTCTGAAAGAAAAAACTGGGATATGTTCTGGCTAATCGACCCATTGGACGGAACCAAAGAATTCATCAAACGCAACGATGAATTTACTGTAAACATAGCCCTCATTCAAAATGGCCAGCCAATTGCAGGGGTAATTTATGCTCCGGTAGCCGGTGTGCTTTATGCCGGAATTTCTGAAGCAGGAGCCTACAAACATTTAAATCCTGATGAGAATTGCACGTTTCATTCGATGCAGCTTTCAGGAATAAAACTTCCGGAGAAAACAGAGCGGAGCGAATTTGTGATTGTTGTAAGCCGCTCTCACATGAATCAAAAAACCAAAGAATACATTGAAACCATCCGGGAAGAACACGAATCAGTTCGGGTGATCAACATGGGAAGCTCCCTGAAAATGTGCATGGTGGCAGAAGGAACCGCAAATATATACCCGAAGTTGGGAACGACCATGGAATGGGATACTGCCGCCGGACATGCAATTTTAAAAGCTTCAGGAAAAAATATTTTTCTGACAGATCTCAAAACAGAAATACGATATAACAAAGAGAATTTACAAAACCCTCATTTTATCGCATTATGACAGCACAAGGATTTATCGTACTCGCCATTATCCTTCTGATGATTGCGGCGTTGGCCAAAGAGGTGATGCGACCGGGATTGATTTTATTTTCGGCCCTGATTTTTCTGATGATATTCGGAACAGTGAATGACAGCGAAGTGCTGGCCGGTTTTTCAAATAAAGGAATGATCACCGTTGGAATTCTTTTTGTTGTTAGCGAAGGAATAAAACAATCAGGAGCGTTGAATAAACTGGCAATGGATGGCGCTGACCATCTTGGCCCTCATGATTGCCGGAGCTACTGCAACCGATTATCTCCCCAAATTCGAAAACGTAAATGCCGACATGTTTTTTTTCTCGGCGGTCGCGGCCATGCTGATGATCTGGCTTAAAATTGTACCACAACAAAAATATACCAAAGCCATCAGTTGGGACATCCTGATCACAATTGCCTGCTCGTTTTGGATAAGCAAAGCCATGCAAAACTCGGGACTGGCCGACGGAATAGCCCATACGGCCATTAATTTCGCTAAAAACTGGGGCCCGGTTGGCGTATTGGCCTGCATCTTTTTAATTACCACTATTTTTACTGAATTAATTACCAACAATGCCGCTGCCGCGATAGCATTTCCGGTTGCGATGGCTGCCGCCAACCAAATGGGAATTGACCCGAAACCTTTCTTTGTGGCTATATGTATCGCGGCTTCTGCAAGTTTTGCAACACCAATCGGTTATCAAACGAACCTCATCGTGCAAGGTATCGGAAACTATAAATTTGTGGACTATGTAAAAGTTGGTCTGCCACTAAATATCCTGATGTTTATTATTTCAATTATCCTGATTCCTTTGCTCTGGAGTTTCTAAAAGATTAAGCTTTGTAAATTTTATACAGCTTTAAGTATTAATACCACTCAATAAAAGAGTTGAAAGTATTATTTTTACAGACTTGAAATAAAATGAAAACACAACAAATGACAGAATACAGTCTATCACATTTAAAGGAACTGGAGGCCGAAGCCATCCACATTATCCGTGAAGTTGCCGCCGAATTTGAAAATCCGGTCATGCTTTATTCCATCGGAAAAGATTCATCAGTTATGGTTCGTCTGGCCGAAAAAGCCTTTTACCCCGGAAAAGTTCCGTTCCCGCTAATGCACATCGATACGAAATGGAAGTTTAAGGAAATGGTTGAATTCCGCGACAATTACGCCAGGGAAAACAATTGGAACCTGATCGTTCATTCCAACATGGCTGCCTTCGAAGCTGGAGTTGGCCCGTTTACCCACGGAAGCAAAGTGCATACGGATGTGATGAAAACACAGGCTTTGCTTGAAGGACTTGGTAAATATAAATTTGATGCCGCTTTTGGTGGTGCCCGCCGCGACGAGGAAAAATCGCGCGCCAAAGAACGTATCTTTTCGTTCCGCGACAAATTCCATCAGTGGGATCCCAAAAACCAACGGCCCGAATTGTGGGACATTTATAATGCACGCGTCCACAAAGGTGAATCAATCCGGGTATTCCCCATTTCCAACTGGACTGAACTGGACATCTGGCAATACATTCGTCTGGAAAAAATACCGATTGTACCACTCTATTTTGCAAAAGAACGTCCGATCGTGAATGTTGACGGCAACCTGATAATGGTTGACGATGAACGCATGCCAAAAGAAATAGCCGAAAAAGCTGAAATGAAAATGGTTCGCTTCCGCACGCTGGGTTGTTATCCGTTGACCGGAGCTGTTGAATCGGAAGCCGACACCATCGAAAAAATTGTAGAGGAAATGATGACCGTCACCGTTTCTGAACGCACCACCCGCGTGATCGACTTCGACCAGGACGGATCAATGGAACAGAAAAAGAGAGAAGGGTATTTCTAGGAAGTTGTCAGGGTTAGAAATGTTGTAATTGTTATCATTAGTTTTCATTGTTAAAACACAATCCTTTTAAAACTGTGCGAAATGAAAAGTTATAAAGACCTTGAAATATATACACAGGCATTTGATTTATCTGTTCGAATATATTTCAAGACGATTAAACTTCCCAATCCTGACAAATTTGAAACAGGCAGCCAGATCAGACGTTCAAGTCAATCAATAAAAGATAACATTGTTGAAGGCTATGGAAGAAGAAGATATAAGGCTGATTTTATTAAGTTTTTGGTTTACAGTCATGCTTCATTGCTTGAATCAACATCGCAGGCAGAATTTTTAAATTCAGTTCACCCTGATACCGGTTGGAAAGAAATCGAAGAAGAATTAAATAAAACTGGAGTTAAAATTCACAATTTCATTACCTAGGTCGAAACCAACTGGAAAACCTAACAACAATTACAACAAATACAACAAATACAACCATTACAACAACGACAACACCATATCATGACAGAAAAAACACAAAATACCTCTACCGATAATTCCCCATTTGGAGAAGCGAGGGGAACATTGGACATCAACGCGTATTTGGATCAGGACGAAAAGAAAGACTTGCTTCGCCTGCTAACCGCCGGTTCGGTGGACGATGGAAAATCAACCCTGATCGGTCGTTTGCTGTTCGACAGCAAAAAAATCTACGAAGATCAGCTTTCTGCGCTCGAACGCGACAGCAAACG
>JAUYEQ010000659.1 GCA_030691295.1 Bacteroidota bacterium | reverse complement strand
AACGACTTCGAGGTCGGTCATTTCACGGTTGTTTGTCATTATTGCCCGGTAAGTAAAATCGTCACCGGTGCTTATACTTTGATCTGATTTTCGCCCAATACCTCAAAAGCCCTTTTCAGGGTTTCGTCCTGCTTGTATTTTACGTTGCTGTTACCATTGCGGTTTTCGATATAAACGGGAAAATTGCCTATTGATGCTATACCGGGGAAATATCCGTCGGCATGTTTATAACTCCGCTTAGAGTCATACTTGTCAGTGGGGATAAATTGGTTGTCATAATCAAATATGTAACTGTCATTTTTTGGCGATAACTGACCTGTCTGGACAGCCAACTTAACCAACAATTTATTCATGGCCATATTGATATTGAAATCATGTTCAATGCCAGTCTTTGAAATGGTTGTTTCCTTTTTTGTGGCCAGTTCTTTCTGCATCCTAAGCAAAGTGTCTGCTGAACAGACTTCAAACCCTTTTACATGAGATAGTTCTGAACGAAGATGTTCGGTTATGTCTTCGGCACATTCGCCACCGCAAAGCACCATTAACAGGTAAGACCGGAACAGGTCACTGTACGAATATTCTGCTTTTAACCCACGCCCGCCAAGGGTTTTGTCAATGGTTTCATAAATCGAGGCACTTCTGACAATATGATCAGCAAAATTAATTCCGCCAAAAGAGTTGATTTTTTCTGAAGAATATGTAATCTTAAATCTTTTACTGAAAACTGTGACTGAGCACTTTTTACTTTTTCTATTCCGTCAGTTTTACTCCGCCATACCGACTGTTGATAGTAACCGATCCACCTCCGGTTCCAACATTCCCATCAAGCGAAACACGTTGGCCATCCCTTATTTTATCTCCTTTGTAGCGATTGGTAGGGTAAACAACATCGCAATAGCTGCATTCGGCTTTTAGTTTGTAATTCAGTTCATTTAAGCCGATATTGACTCCACCGTAGCTGTTTACAATGTTGATTTTTTCGAATTTCGAGTCCACCTTGCTGATCCTCACCGATCCGTAGCCGGTGTCGAGGTCAAAACTTCCGGTTAGTGAACCAATTTTGTAGTTGGTGTATTTTGAAACGGATTTAAGGTTGTCTATTTCATCAATATTGATTCCGTCGTATTTCGAATCAAGTGTCAGATTTCCCGTTTTGTGCAGGTTTACAGTAGTGTATTTCGTGTCAAGAACCAACCGGGCAATCTCTCCGGCATACAACTTGGAATATTTAAATTCCATATTGGCATCGTTAATTGTTTCAATATCAGCTTTTCCGTAGTTAACCACAATTTTAACCGGACTTCCTGCCGGCGCTTTCATATTGCCTGCGGTCAGATTTCCATAGCTGACATTAAAAGTGCCCTTTGCCTCCAGTTCATTCACAATCACGTTTCCGTATCGGTTGGTAATATCCAGATCCCGGTCTTTCGGAATATTGATCAGGTAATCAATTCTGAACGATTGTTTGCTTTTAAAATTATCGTCCATTTGGGTTTCTGCAATTACCGATGATCCCGATTTCTGAAAGTTGACCTGAATCATGTTCATCAACTCCTTTGCCCTGCTTCCGGTAGGATTTTCTACTGTAATCACCACTTTGATGGTAACAGAATCGCCTCCCATATCGTTGATTTTTACCTCGCCGAATTTGTTGGTCACTTTCAGGGCAGTCACGCCGCTTTTTGGCCAGGCTTTTCTTAGGGTCTTTGAATATTCAGCTCCTGCCGCACCAACAATCATTGTTGAAACAAGCAGCAGGACAATTGCGAAATTAAATTTCAAGGCTTTCATTGCTTTTATTGTTTTTTTGTTGTTTTACTTCCTGTAATTTGTTAATAATTAGGGTGATGATGTTCATTCTTGCCTGATAATATTCGAGCATCGCATTGATCACCCGTTCATCATTTGGGTTTGCCTTTAGTTCTTCCTGAAGTTTCTGATACATCAGGTCAAAATCCTGTTGTTCCTGCTGCATCATTTGCTGTTCCGGTTCAGAAACAAGTCCTTCGTCACTAAGCTTTTCCCATTGGTTCATTCCCATCTCAATGGCATTTGTGTAATAGAACTCAACTTCGCGGTATTCTTCTGAAATTGATCCCAGAGTGAGTGCCTCTTCTTTTTCAGGAAGAAACCACATACGGGCCTGATTGCCAGCTAAAAGCACAAATACTACAATTGCTGCAATCTTCAATATTGGCCTGAAATTGATTATTCTGGTTGGTTTCGAAGCTTTCTGAAGTCGTGCTTCAAATCGTTCAAAGTGCCCTTCCAGCGGTTCATCATCCTGAATGGCATGTCGGTTATTCGTAATTAATTTTTCAAGTTCGTCTTTCATGACAGTAGTTTTTTTAGTTGTATTCAAACAATTCTTCTCTGTGTAACATCTCCCTTAGTTTGAGTTTGGCCCGCATGTATTGCGATCGCGACGACACATTCGTTATTCCAAGTATTTGCGCAATTTCCTCATGATCATATCCTTCCAGTAAATAGAGGCTTAAAACAACCCGGTATCCGTCGGGCAATTGTTGTATCGCATTTTTCAGTTTCTCCATCTGTATTTCTGAAATCTCTATTGAAACAGGCTCTTCATCCGGAATCTTTTCATTCAGCTCTTCAAATTTCACTTTTCGTTTTTTTAGATGGTCCAATGAACGGTTGATCACAATTTTCTTTAACCAGGCGCCAAAACTTACTACTCCCTGATAGGTGTCGATTTTTGTAAACGCATTCAGAAAGGCTTCCTGCATCACATCTTCCGCTTCAACCTGTGAGCCAACCATGCGCAGACAAATGTTGTACATTGGTTTGTAATAAATTTTATACAGCTCAAATTGTGCCTTGGTATCGCCTTTACGGCACCGCTCAACCAAGTCCTGATGTATGTTCTGGTACTGTGTTTCCACCTGTCTGAGATTGTTTACTGTTTGAAAGACGACGGTCGTTTTGTGAATGTTGCATGGACACGAAAAATATTTTCGTTTGGCATAAATAAAAGAAAAAGAGTAGCCGATTGTGTACCGAAGATATCCTTTGCCGTCAGCTTCAGCTGACGGATAGAATGTTGAGCAAAGCTAATGGCTTTAGCCACAGATTTTTAGGCTAAAGCCCAGTTCCCTCATCTTCATTTTACCCGTTGACTGAAGTCAACGGCAAAGGCTGTATGTTTGT
>JAUYEQ010000651.1 GCA_030691295.1 Bacteroidota bacterium | reverse complement strand
GCAGGAGCAGCCATTACCAATAACATCCATCGCCAATTGTTTTCGCCGGTGTCAACCAGCAAATAATTGCTGAAAAATGCCACTAAAATACCGATTACAATGGCCAATTGATTTAGAGAAACCAATGTTCCGCGGTATTTGGCCGGAGCCAGTTCGGCAATATACATGGGCGACAGGATAGAAGCCACACCTACAGCAAGTCCGCCCAAAATGCGCGCAACAAGAAATAAAACCAGCGAATGAGCTGACGCGCTTCCAACGGCCGAAATAAAAAACAGCAGTGCCGCCACCATCAGCACTTTTTTGCGGCCATATTGGTCGCCAGCTTTTCCGGCCAGAAAAACTCCGGCGATGCAACCAAAAAGCAAACTGCTCACGGTCCAACCCAGCCCGGCTTCTGACAGGCCAAAATATGGTTGAATAAAATTGATGGTTCCGGAAATAACCGCGGTGTCGAAACCGAACAAAAGCCCGCCCAATGCGGCAACTACAGAAATGAGAATGACGTATCCTTTCATGAATTTATAATTTAAAGCCCCCTCCAAACCTCCCCCGAAAGGGGAGGCTTAAAAAATGCGAATTCGACAATTTTTTCTTTTGCAATCAAAATCTTATGTGAGAAAAATTTTCTCACGTTCATTTTATTTTTTTCAACTTTCCTTGTGTCTTGGCGTCTTTGTGTTTAAATTAATTTTGGTATTCCTTCAATTTCCATCAGCCGTGCAGAGAACCCATTCACTGCAATTTCCTCGTAATCGTGCCCGGCATCCGATGGCCAGCAGGCGCCAACAATGAGTTTTTCGTTACCGGTATTGGCTAAACGGTGAGCAATTTCGCCACCAATGTAGTGCAGACTTCCGGGGCAAACGTCTTCGGCCCAGGTATTCCGGTTGCGATCCATTAAAACCAGCATTCCTTTTCCCTGAACGCCCCAGTAAAACTCAGCACGATCAGACTGAGAATGAAAATGCCCTTTGGTCATGAAATATTCGTTGCCCACTTTCCCCGGATAAATGGTTGATGCACCAAAAAAAAGCCCACCCGGAGTTCCATCGGCAACCGGTAGCCACGATTGAACGGTGTATGCCAGTTGTTCCGGATCCATCTGATTAAAAGCTTCCAGGTCCTGAAAAATCCCCTTCAAATCTTTCAATTTCCGGGTTTGATTGATGATGGGTTCTCCTGCCATTTGGAAATCCCAGAGGTTTAACTCAACAGAAGATTTACAGATTTCTAAATGCTTCATTTTGTAAATAATTAAGCCCCCTCCAAACCTCCCCCGAGAGGGGAGGCTTAAAAAAAACAGGGTTTTGAACTTTATTTTAATAATCGTCCTTCGTGTGTCAAAATTGATTTGACATGAAAGTTTTATTTCGTTTCAAGATTAAAGTAAGAGTATTCATTCTGTTTTCCAACCTTCAGGAACCGGCGACTAATCACTGGTCGTCCATTTTCAGGAGTAAATTCGGCAACCATTACATAACCACCGGTTTCGGCAGGCAAAATCATTGAAACCGGAATATCTGTCCGAAGAAATGATTCCAGTTTTACACGAAAATTCTGTTCCGAAACAGTTTGTCCTTTGGCGTTGAGGAGTTTTACTTTTACTGATCCAGTTGCGGTTTTATTCAAGTTGTTGATTCCGGCCAAATTAAACAAAAGCGTTGAACCGGGCTGATGGGGCTTCGAAAGGCGAA
Source organism: Bacteroidota bacterium (assembly GCA_030691295.1). Lineage (GTDB taxonomy): Bacteria > Bacteroidota > Bacteroidia > Bacteroidales > Prolixibacteraceae > Aquipluma. Next base: position 3,079 of record JAUYEQ010000651.1, on the reverse strand, counting down.
CATACCGCTCATCGGTGAGGTTGATAAACGTTCCGGCCGGGGCAAAGGCATGTTGAAACCAGTCGAGTGTTGGCGTGGGTTTCAGGTCTTTGATGTTTCCTGCAAACCAGTCGCCGGTATAGCCATAATTGTTGGCCAGATAACAGAATGCCAGCACTCCGGCAATGTTCGGATTGCTGCGCAGCCATTCTGTTTCGAGCTGCATCCAGTAGGCCTGAAACTCCCAATTTTTTTCGGGCGACGAATTCTTCCCGAGGTAATGCTCAAAAACTTCCACCGTTAGTTTACTGGGCGAACCGTTGCGCCAAAGCCAAATCCACCCGTATTCGTTCACCAATTGCGGAACCCCCGCACTGTTAATTTCCTGAATTATTTTTGGGTTAAAGTCCAGATTTCCCAGAGGATAAATATCCCGGTTGGCCCCGGGCTGAATCCAGTTCACCACTCCCTGATACGGATGCGGTTCATCCATTTCATCCTGTTGCATGTGATCGCCAGTCATGTATCCGGCATCCCAAATTCGGGTCGGATCAAGCTTTTTCAAATCAGGAATCAATACGTTTCCAATGTAATCGTCCCAGTTTTCGTTAATCGCATCCCAAATAGCAATACTCGGATGATTGCCATCCGTCCAAACCCAATCGGTATATTCTTTTCTGATTTGCTCGTCCCAACCGTGATTTTGCCAGTACAACCATTCATTCTGAAAAAGCAGACCGTATTCGTCGGCTATATCGTACCAAAAATCGGGAGCAATCCCCACACAAATCCGCATCATGTTCCAGTTCAATTGTTTCGGATAATCGACCAGCAGTTTTTTTACCCATTCCTTGTCCCAAACCAGATTACTGCAATCCGGATCTTCAAAAAATCGCTGAAGCGTAACATTGGTTCCGCGAAGTATGATTTTCTCTCCATTCAGGTAAAAGAACTTGCCTTTGCGGGTAAAATCGCGCATTCCGAACTGTTTTCCAATTTCGTCAGAAGTCTCTTTGTCAGTTTTCAGCGTTGCTTTTGCCACGTACAGAAAAGGTTGATCGGGTGTCCAGTTTGTGAATTTCGGGATGGAAATTTCGAGAACTGCTTCGGTATTGTTATCGCGTTTGGCAACGAATCGTCCGCTTTTGCTGGCCACCACTTTACCTGTGAGTTTTTCGGCAATAGAAATATCCAATGTTACAGAATCACTCATGGCATCGCCATAGAAAATCTGGGCGGGTTTGAAATTACGGATTTGCGCTTTCACCGTCACTTTTTTTCCTGCTACCGATGGCAAAACCAGCAAGCGATTCACCCGAACATTTCCGGTAAACGAGAGCAACACATCGTCCCAAATTCCGGGAAGATAATGTTCCTTTTCTTTGTCGGTGCCGCCGGCAGCTTCCGATGGAAGCCAAACACGGTCGCCCACTTTGATCAGGATTTCATTTTCGGTGCCAAATTTCAGCGCCTTGGAAATTGGAAATTCAACGGGCGTATAACAGGCCATCGAAGTTCCCATGTCAATGCCATTCACATAAACCTGGGTAACGTACTGGCTCTTTTTGATGGTGATCATGGCCTCTTTCCCTTCCAATTCTTTTGCAACAAATACCGATTTCCGGTACCAGCTGTATCGCGGGGTATAATCGATATTGTAAAGATTGTGCTGTTCTTTGGCTTCAACCTGATCGGCACGTTTGAAAAACTGGTCGTAATCGTCAATTTTTGGAGTTGCCAAATGCACCAATCCGGGAACGGGAATAGTCCGGGTAAATTTTGTCGGCGGGAAAGCCGTGGTTGTTTGGTCGAACTGCCAGGTTCCATTCAGGTTAATGATAGTTCTTTCGTCAGCATTTGCAGAAATTACCAACGCTGGAATCCACAGAAGCAGGCAAATAATTAATCGATTCATTTTAGCAAGTTTTATTTGTTTAAAGGTTTTGAAAGGTTTTATTAGTCATTTGTTGTCATTTGTTGTCATTTGAGATACAAATAATGACTATGAATGACTACTTAATGACTACTATTAAAAATTTTGTTTTTACCGAATGAAGCAGGAAATGCCTAGTCCAGGAACTTGAATTTCCGAAGAAAATCATCGGTGAGTTTTAGTATTTCATCGTCGTAATAGCGCGAATACTTTGGAATTCCATCCCCCAGATAATGCTTTCTTCCGGGATACATGTGAAGTTCAAAATAGTTTCCTTTCTTTTTCATTTCACTTTCGAAAAACTGCGCGGTCCATTTTGGCACCTGCTCATCATCAACTCCATGGAAATGAATTACTGGTGGTAATCCTTCCTTCAAATTATGGGTGGGAGAAATGCTCCATATTTTGTCCCTGCGATCGCCCAGCAAATAGTCGCACCAGGATTCAACCGTATTTAAACACGACGAAAACGACAGTACCGCATTGGGCTTACAGCTGATTTTCAAGTCATCAGTGCTTTCGTTGTACTGATCAATCATAGCTGTAGCATGCGCCAATTGTCCACCTGCTGATTGACCCGCCGCAACAATTTTATTGACGTCCAGATGATATTTTTCGGCATTTTGGCGCACCCAGCGCATAGCCGACTTTGCATCCATAACGGCTTCAATCGGACTTATCGTTTTATGCGGCACTACCCCATTCTCGATCGACAAGCGGTATTGTACCGAAAAAGTCACAATCCCCATTTTTGCATAGCGCTCGCAGGTGGTGAAAAATTCATTGGGAGTGCCATAAGCCCAGCCTCCGCCATGAAAGAAAACGATGGCTGTATTATCCTCTTTCTCCAACGATTCAGCCAAATAAAAAACATCAATTTTCAACTCCTGATTATTGATTGTTTTGTAAACTTCCTGAACATGGGTGACCTGATCTCTGGAATTGGCAGCCTGGGAAAATAGTGACATACACACAAGCAAGATGAGAAATAGATGTTTCATGGTGGTAGGTTTTAATTGTTGTAATTGTTGTCGTTGTTATAGTTGTTGTCGGTTGTCAGTTGTCAGTTGTCATGGTTGTCAGTTGTCTCAGCAAATTGGATATTGGATATTGGTTATTTTTTGTTTCTTATTTCTTATTCCTTATTTTTTATTTTTTTCACTTCAC
>JAUYEQ010000641.1 GCA_030691295.1 Bacteroidota bacterium | reverse complement strand
AACTGTAAGAATCTGAACTCCTGAAGTTGCTGAATAGCCAAGCGTTTGGCCTCCTTCATTGCTAATTTGTTTGAATGTTCCTTTATCGGCTTCAGTCCATTTTGGACTACATCCGTAGCCTACAAACAAAATCACCAATAGAATGGTAAAATTCTCCGAAAATGCTTTCATCGTTTTTCTATTTAAAAAGTAATGGTGCAATTTGCGACAAATACACCCGCCAGTTGGTCCAGGTGTGTCCACCTTCTGTTTCAACATAAGTGTATTTCATCCCCATTTTGTCGAGCTTCGCGCGATATTCTTCCACGTTTTTGTAAAGGAAATCGGTTTTGCCAATTCCAATCCAACAAAGTTTGTAGCCGTTTTTCATCTGAGCTTCCAGGGTCTTGTCAATGTTTTCATACACTTTCGATGTAACTTTATCACTTACCCCGATCGCGGCAGAGAAAAGTCCAACATAATCGAATGTGTTTGGATAATACCTTGAAATATGCAGCGAATGATATCCACCCATAGACAAACCGGCAATGGCACGACCTGATTTTTCAGCTTTCACGCGGTAGTTGCTTTCAATAAATTTGATCACATCCGGGAAAGTTTCTTCAAACTTGCCATCCATGGTGTGAGGCAATTCGAAAGTTGGCTTGTAAAATCCAAGGCTTGATTCACCCGGAGCAGCTTCCTGTGCCACGTTTCCGTTGGTCATTACCACAATCATTGGTTTTGCTTTTCCCTGTGCAATCAGGTTATCAAGAATTTGTGAGGTGCGGCCAAGGGCAATCCAGGCTTCTTCGTCGCCACCCATTCCATGCAATAAATAAAGTACCGGGTATTTTTCTTTACTGCTTTCATAACCTGCAGGAGTGTAAACAGTCATGCGGCGGGCCATGCCATTTCCGGGAGAATCGTACCAGCGGCGGGTTACCGAGCCGTGAGAAACTTTATTTACCTGGTACAAATCGGCTTTGCCACCACCAACAATAAACACGTTGAATACTGAAGCCACATCACGAATGATATAAACGTTGTTCGGATCGGTGGTTTTGAAACCATCAACAATTATCGTGTAGGAATATAAATCCGATTCAAGCGGCTGAGAGGTAAAAGTCCAGATTCCTTTATCGTCTTTTGTCAGATTTGCCTTTCCGGGTACATCCATTACACCCCATTGGGTTTTCATTTTTGCCGGAGGAAGGAAGTCGCCGGTAATTTGCACTGTATCGGCGTCAGTAGCCTGAATGCGGAAAGTTACTGTATGATCGGCTTTTACTTCCGGAGAAATAATTGGGGCAGCTCCCCAAAGTGCCTGCTGGGCGTTTGTGTTCATATTTGCGAGTGCAAAAAATGTTAAAACAATTAAAAGTCCTTTTTTCATAAGTCTAATGTAACGGGTTAATGATAAAATCCTGATTTTTAAAATTAGAGTCTGCTTACTAAAAGTCGATTATTCAGTCCCTTCAGGACTATTTATTGACTTTCTGAGTTTCCAGAGCAGCCCCATCATTAATTTATTTAACAAACGAAGCATTGTTAAGGTAGTTAAAACATTGTTTAACTCCCTCAAATTGTGTCATGTCAGCTTTAATCTTTTCTATTTCAACAAAGTATTCACTCAATCCGTTTGCATAAGCTTTTGTGAAGATGTTCTCAAAATTCATCATTCCCGACTGCCCTAAAACTGAGCGGTCCTTGATGTGCAAAACCGGGAAACGGGTAGGATACTTTTCGAAATATTCGAGCGGATCCATCTGTCCCATCACCGT
>JAUYEQ010000631.1 GCA_030691295.1 Bacteroidota bacterium | reverse complement strand
ATGAATAATACGGATTCCATTCTTTAATACGAATGTTTGCATCTATTTTCCTGAAAAGTGTAAAAATTTTTGGTTTGCAAAAGTATGAAAAAGAAATGGTTCAATACCGAAAGCAAAAAAAATGCAACAGATGAAAACATTTATTTTTGTAGTTTAAATAATTGGTCTATATTTGCAACCCGAAAGCGAAACGGAATAGCCAAAAGCGACACCGAAAAGCCTCGAAAAAAGTCCGCGCCGGACTCAAAACGGTGCCATAGCTCAGTTGGTAGAGCAATGGACTGAAAATCCATGTGTCCCTGGTTCAAATCCAGGTGGCACCACAAAGGGAAGCAAATTGCTTCCCTTTGTTTTTTTATAATACCGATACAATCTTTGCTTTAAGAATGGATTTAAGCCGAAAACTATTGCGAAAAAGAGAATATTATTTATCGGAATAATGCCCACGCATTGAAATAATATGGAGCTGCTGACCAACAACCTCATATATAAGCCGGTTCCTTTTATCAATTTCACGCGACCATAAACCACTGAGTTCATATTTTAAACCTTCTGGCTTTCCCAGTCCGGTGTATGGGTGAAGTAGAATGTCTTCGAGAAGGTTGGATATTTTGTTTTGTGTTGCTTTTTGCCCGCTATTTTTCCAAAACTTAATATCTTCAATGGCTTTGTCTTTATAGACTACTTCCATAAGTCTTCTGTTTTTATAACCTTTCCCTTACTCGCCCTAGATTTTTGTATTTCCTTTACGAATTCTTCGTTATACGGGCTTTCTCCGGTTTCGATTATTACCACATTTTTGTCGCTTTTAGCAATTTCGCTAATAAGTCCGAATAAATGCTGGGTTTTCTTGGTGCGGGTGTTTATTTTAATCGTAACAGATGCCATGACCTTGATTTTTAGATTGTATTTGCAAATTTAGATATCTTTTAATTATTCCGCTCAATAGTGACTTGATATTTACATCTGGATATGGGTTCCTGGTATCACAAATTTTATACTTCCCCCAAAAACCTCAAATTCCTTTTCAGCCCTTCAAACCTTGTTCGTTTTACCGCCGAATTCCTGAAAAGCTCATTAAACAAAGGTTTATCCATGTCATCCCAATCGCTTTTTCGCAGGTTCATTAATTTAAAATCCGGAGAAAATGCCGGTTCGTGGTGGATTTCCGATTTTAAATTCCAGGGACAAACATCCTGACAAATATCGCAGCCAAATACCCGGTTTTGGAATTTTCCTTTCAACTCCGGATCAATCTCTCCATGGTTTTCGATGGTTTGATAGGAGATGCACCGGCGGGCATCCAAAATATATGGAGCAACAATTGCCTGTGTCGGGCAAGCGTCAATGCAGCGGGTACAATTTCCGCAATGGTCGCGCACAATTTTAGTATCTGAAGGTAATTCCAGATCAATGATCAGTTCGCCAATAAAAAAGAAGCTTCCATGTTCGGGCGAAATAAGGTTGGTGTTTTTACCAATCCAGCCCAATCCGGCACGCGCCGCCCAAGCCCGATCCAAAACGGGCGCCGAATCAACAAAGCAGCGGCCTTCGCAAGGTGCAATTTTCGATTGGACGAACCGAAGCAGTTCGCCAAGTTTGTCTTTCATCACAAAATGGTAATCGATGCCAAAAGCATATTTTGAAAGGACGGGAGCTTCAGGATCGGTCTGTTTTTGAGCCGGAAAGTAATTCAGTAAAACAGAAATAACAGATAGGGCATTTTCAACCAGTAATCGCGGATCGAGGCGTTTTTCTATATTGTTGGCCATGTAGTTCATTTCGCCATGCATCTCATTCGCTAGCCAGTTCTGCAACCGGTCTTTCTCCGCATCCAGAAATTTTGCCCGTGAAATGCCACAATCCAGAAATCCGAGTTCTCTGGCTTTGGCTTTGATAAGTTCTGATGGATTGATTGAATCTGTTTCCATAAGGCAATCTGGCTCATTTATAATTGAGTAATCAAAAATAGGTGAATTAAGCCGAATCGGATTACCCACACGCAACCAATTTCATCTTTTGTTCATCTGTTTAATTATATCAATTTAATATTTTTTTGTAAAATGCACAATTTAACAGCATTTCCTTATAATAAATTTATAATTTTACAGATGCCAAAAAAACCAACTAACTCTGAACCTACCAACCTGTGAAGAATCCTCCTAATTTTATCCTCCTGAAAGTAATTTTCACCTTCTTTTGCTTTCTTCTTCTGAATTTTTCGCTTTCGGCCCAGAATATTCAGGAGAAAATAATCAGCGGCAAATATCAGCAGATCAGCCTGCATGAATTTTTTAATACCATCGAAAAGGAACATCAGGTCCGTTTTTATTACAGGCCGGAATGGATAAAATCGTATCAGGTCAACCAGGAATTTAAAGAAATGCCACTGATTCAGGTTCTCAATCAGTTGTTCGACCGGCAACCACTTTCTTTTCGCTTTTTCCAGAACAATTCGGTGGTGATCTTCCCAAAAGGAACTGATGGGCGGCAAATAATCGGCTCAGATGAACCTCAGATACTGGTTATTGGCGACCCGCTCAACGAGGGCAGATATTCAATCGCAAAAATAAAGGGGAAAGTAATTGATGGCAAAAACAGCGAACCATTGGCAGGAGCAATCATTTTTCATGCTCAAACCGGAACCGGAACCTCAACCAGTCCGAACGGAACCTATGAAATAGATTTGCCAACAGGCGACCACACGCTTCAGGTTTCATTTATGGGATACGAAGTTTTACACCAGAAGATAAAACTAATTGAAAACGGAAAAGCCGATTTTGAAATTTTTGAAGAAACGCATAGCCTCGAAGAAGTAACCATAACGGGTGACGATAGCAAGGCATCGAAAGCTCAAATGAGCATGGTAAGGGTAAATTCAAGAATATTGAAAGAACTTCCGGTAATGATGGGCGAAGCAGATGTGATAAAAAGCATGATCATGATGCCCGGTGTGCAAAGTGTTGGCGAAATGTCGTCTGGCATCAATGTCAGGGGTGGCAATACCGACCAAAACCTGATAATGATAGATGGTGCGCCGGTTTTCAATACATCGCATTTGTTTGGTTTTTTCTCGATGATAAATCCTGATGCGGTGAAAGATGTGATACTTTTCAAGGGTGGAATACCGGCTTCGTATAGCGAGCGCGTTTCGTCCATCATGGATGTGCAGCTCAAGGAAGGCAACACCAAAAATATCGAGTTTTACGGCGGAATTGGCCTTATCAACAGCCGTTTCACACTGGAAGGACCGTTCGTAAAGAAAAAGAAAAGCACATTCCTGATTGGTGGCCGCTCAACTTATTCCGACTGGTTGATGAGGCAATCGCGAAATGCCCAGTTTATGAACAGCGTGGCTCATTTTTACGATGTAAACGGAACCGTCAACCTTGTTCTGGGCGAAAAAAGCAATCTGAAACTTACGGGCTACCACAGTAACGATGTTTTCAACCTGAATTCAAATTCGCTTTATACCTACGGAAATTCAATTGGTTCGGCCAACTGGAAAGTGAATGTTTCAAAAAGCCTGATTTCAAACCTGACACTGGCATACAGCAAATACAATTTTCAACTCGATCAAAAAGATCCGAATCTTTCAGAAGACGATTATTCTTTGGCTACCGGTCTGGAGTATGGCAGTATGAAATACATCCTTTCTTGGCTGCCCAACGATCGGCACCGCGTAAATACTGGCTTTCAGGCCATCGGGTACAGAGTTTCCCCGGGCGAAATCCGCGAGCTGGGTGATCCGTCGAATGTAATTCCTGAAAAAGTAGCCAATGAACAGGCGATTGAACTTGGGGCTTTCATTGATGATGATTTCGATTTGACAGAAAAAACTGCACTCAATGTGGGCGTTCGTTATGCCCGTTTCATGAGCATGTCAGCGACAACTGTAGAGGGAAGTGACCCGTTTTTGCCAAATAGTCCGGGTTCGGTGAATGGCTCAGGTTCGGGGGTCTGGGAAACAACCCAAATGTACCACGGCATCGAACCACGTTTGGCGCTTAAAACCGATTTAAACAGTGGCGCTTCGTTCAGGTTGAGCTACCAGCGCATTCATCAGTTTATGAACCAGATTTCGAATACCTCGGTAATTTCACCTGCCGATTTCTGGAAATCGGCCGATGCCAACATCAACCCGCTCATCAGCGATCAGGTTGCCATCGGGTTGTTTAAAACTCCGAAGAAAGGTTTGTTCGAAACTTCGGTGGAAGTGTATTACAAAAAACTGCAAAATCTTCTGGAATATAAAAATGGGGCTGTTCTGGTGATGAACCACCAAATTGAGGATGACATCATCAACGCAGACGGCCACTCTTACGGACTTGAATTGTACATGAAGAAGAATTCAGGAAGGCTCAAAGGCTGGGTCAGCTACACTTACTCGCGCACCATGCGCCAAACTGACAACGAGTTGGATGAAGAAGTAATTAATGCCCGAAAGTTTTATCCGTCGGTGTACGATAAACCACACGATTTGTCTGCGGTGCTGAATTATCACATCAGCCGTCGCTGGCGGTTTTCAGGCAATTTTGTGCTGTCCTCAGGAAGGCCAATTACCTTGCCCGAACAGAAATACATGTTTGATGGCCGTCAGGTGGTTTATTATTCCGACCGCAACAAATACAGGATGCCACCCTATCACCGTGCTGATGTGAGCATAACGATCGACGAAAACCTGCGACGAAAACGCATGTGGAAAGGAAGTTGGACTTTCTCGGTGTATAATTTGTATGGCCGGAAAAATCCATATTCGGTATTTTACCGCAAAGATCCGTCCATCCAGCAGGCAGATAAAAGCCAATATGCCATTTATAAACTCTCGGTTATTGGTGTGCCCGTGCCATCGATTACCTATAATTTTAAATTCTGATGCAAAAAAGAATAATACCTAAATTGAGCGAACAACAAATTCAGTTTCCCTTCTGGGTTCACTTGATGTAGTCGATGTAGTGTTTTTAATTGAATTTTTGTGGTTT
>JAUYEQ010000627.1 GCA_030691295.1 Bacteroidota bacterium | reverse complement strand
ATTTTATTCCCGATCCGCGACGAATTCATGCTCAGTTCAATGTTGTTTTCATTCAGGTTTTGCGACGCCTTTATTTTAAGGTCGTCCACACGTTCCATGCGGTATTTCGATTTTGTTCCGCGTGCCTGTGGCATCCGTCGCGACCATTCCAACTCGGTGCGAAGCAGGTTTCTGGCTTTATCCACCCCGGCAGCCGTCGCTTCCATGCGTTCCTGTCTTTTTTCCAGAAAATAGGAATAATTGCCGCGATGGCGGTAAATCGTATTGCCCTCCATTTCAAGTATTTCGTTGCACACGCGGTCGAGAAAATACCGGTCGTGCGTAACCATGAACAGGGTGATTTTCGTCTTTTCCAGATAATTCTCCAGCCATTCAATCATTTCGAGGTCGAGGTGGTTGGTTGGCTCATCCAGCATCAGCACATCGGGTTCATTGATCAGCACATTTGCCAGTGCCACGCGTTTCTTTTGTCCTCCTGAAAGTTCTGAAATCGGTTGGTCGTAATCGGTAATTTTTAGTTGTGTAAGTATCTGTTTTACTTTTACTTCGTAGTCCCACGCATGATGGTGTTCCATCAGCTCAGTATATTTCGTAATGTCGTCCTTGTGATTCAGGCGCAAAGCCAGTTCGAAGTTTCGGATGGTCTCCACAATTTCACTGCCCGACTGGAATACCGCCTCAAAAACCGTTAGATTTTCATCCAGTTCAGGAATTTGTTTGAGGTAGGCAACCCGGATATCGCTGGTTCTGGTTATTTGTCCCGATTCCGGAGTATCGTTTCCGGCAAGCAATTCCATGAGCGTGGTTTTCCCGGTGCCATTTCGGGCGATAAGCGCAATTTTTTGGTGTTCAAATATGGTGAAGGAAATATTTTCGAATAATAACTGTTCGCCAAATCGTTTCGATAAATTTTCAGCCTGCAAAAACGGAGTCATACTTTTTTCTGCAAAAATAGCAATTTCAGGCAACCAATGATTGAATTTGAAAATTTGGCGATTGGCAAATTTGGCAAAGCACGCGTTCCGTCATCAAATGGTTTAATTGTCTCATTGTTTAATTGTCGAATGTTAGTTTTGTTTAATTTTGGGGTTTATAATCAATGACCGATGGAAAAGAAAGAATTGTTTGAACGGGTAGTCAGTTATTTTCAGAAGGAAATGCCCATTGCTGAAACGGAACTGGAGTATTCCAATCCGTATGAGTTGCTGGTGGCGGTCATTCTTTCAGCCCAATGCACCGACAAGCGTGTGAATTTGATGATGCCTGAATTGCTCAAGCGGTTTCCAACTCCGGAAATGCTTGCTGAAGTTGACTCAGCGGAGGTTTTTGATTACATCCGGTCGTGTTCATATCCCAACAACAAAGCCAAACATTTGGTTGGAATGGCCCGGATGCTGGTAAGCGATTTTGGCGGAACAGTGCCTGATGACATTGATGAATTGCAAAAATTACCGGGAGTTGGACGTAAAACCGCGAATGTAATCGCTTCGGTGGTTTACAACAAACCGGCGATGGCTGTTGATACACATGTTTTCAGGGTTGCTGCCCGTATCGGATTGAGCACCAATTCGAAAACACCTCTGGAAACAGAAAGGCAACTGGTTGAATATTTTCCTGAAGAATTGCTGCCCTTGGCGCATCACTGGCTGATTTTACACGGAAGATACGTTTGCGTTGCCCGTTCTCCCAAATGTGAAAAATGCGGATTGAAGGATGTTTGCAAATATTTTCAGGAGAAAAAAAAATCAAAATATTAAATGTTCACGGTTTCGTGGAAATTAATTTTGTTAATTTTTTTATTTTTTGCCAAACTTTGTACATTTGCGACATCAAAAACTAAAAAGAACAAGTTATGGCTTATAAAATTTCAGAAGAATGTATTGCTTGCGGTACATGCATCGATGAATGTCCTGTTGAAGCAATTTCTGAGGGAGATATCTATAAAATTGATGCCGACCTTTGCACTGATTGTGGATCGTGTGCCGAAGTTTGCCCGGTTGATGCAATTTCTATTGCAGAGTAATTTCCGGTCGAAATAAAGCTCCAAATAAGCTGATCTTTTATAGGTCAGCTTATTTTTTGCCTGTATTTTGCAACTATCTGGTCTGATTTTTGTCATTAGTTGCAGGTTGTAATACTTTTTACTATGAAGACAATTTATACTTTTTTACTGATAATGGCATTTGGATTTGTTGGTTACGCACAAAAACCTGCGTTGCAACCGTCAGTTAGTGCCACCGAAACCTCCTCTTTTTCTATCAATAAAGTGTATCCAAATCCGGTTAAAGATTTTGTTACCGTCGAACTTCAGTCGGAAGTAACCGGAACAATACAAGTAAGCCTTTTTAATATATTGGGAACTGAAGTGAAAAAATGGGAGACCCAATCTCTCTACAACGGCGACCAAAAAATAAAGCTCGACCTTTCCCAGCTAAAAACCGGTGTATATATCCTGAAAATCAACAAACAGGGATTGATAAGGACACAGGTTGTGAAGAAGAATTAGTAAATCGGTCAACAGACAGTATAACAACATCCCGGAAAGTAGATTTACATACAAAAAACAAAACAGGCGCCCATTTGGACGCCTGTTTTGTTAATAAATCCAGTGCTTTACACTGAATTGTCATTCCACCAATTAAAAATGCATGAGATTATCTTCGTTCATTGTAAATTACTTTACCAACCTGGGTTTTTCCGTCTATGGTAAGGTGATAGAGTACCATCTGGCTGCTGACCAAACGTGGCAGATATTCAAAATTGTACAACAAACCTCCGTAAACCGGACCATTAAACAGCGTTTCCAGTTTAGCGCCGGTAATGCTGTAAATCTCCAGTTTTGCCTGAGTATCAGTTGCCGAACTAAACTCAATGTTTAAGCGTTCGGTAAACGGATTTGGATAAGCTTTGAGGGTAGGTTCAACTATAACTTCTGCAACGTCAGTGGTGATTGAGGCAGATTTGGTACTGGTTATTGTCTGTAATAACACTGTTGAAGTAAGACCAGTAACATTGTAAACCGCTGTTATAGAAAGAACAGTCGCAGAAGTAAAGCTCTTGGTTAAAGTAGCCTTTCCATTACTCATCGTAGTTGTTCCAAGCGTGGTAGCTCCATTTTTGAAAGTTACTGTACCAGAAGGAATGAACCCACCCGTTCCGGTTACAGTTGCTGTAAACGTAATGTTGGTCTTTGTCGGGGCAGGATTCCTGGATGAAGTTAAAGCAATTGACAAATTTGTTACAACCTGTGTTAATGAAGCTTCACTAACCAATACATTCAAAGTATTGAAGTACTGTGCTTTAATAACATGCGAACCTAATGAAAGTGCCGAAGTTGTGTAAGTTGCCACCCCACCAGTTAGATTTACAGTTGTCAGCAGAGTTGTGCCATCATAGAACTTAACACTGCCTGTACCGCCATTTACCGTTGCAGTAAATTTAACAGATTGACTTTGGTTCGACGGATTAACCGACGACGACAGTATTACAGCAGTTGTGCTGTTGACCACCTGGGCATAAGCTGCCGAAGTTGTTGTACCATATACGGCTGTTATCGAATGGGTTCCGGCAGTGCTGAACGTGTAATTCAATGTGGCTGCACCACCCGAAATATTAGCAGTCCCAATAGTTGCTGAACCATCTTTAAAGGTTACAGTTTTTGTATCATCACCAGCAATAACCGTTGCGGTAAATGAGACATTGGTTCCTGTTAATGAAGGATTTGCGCTGGATACAAGTGATACTGACGTTTGACTCACTGTTTGATTCAAACTTCCAGTACTGCTATCAAACCCATTTGAGCTTGCATATACCGCAGTAATTGTATGAGAGCCCTGAGTTAGTGCATCAGTTGACCATGAAGCTGAACCACCAACCATTGGTACAATAATTCCCGGATTTGCTCCATCAATTTTGAAAGTAATGGTTCCTTCAGGATCAGCAGTTAACGATTCGGTAACAGTTGCTTTAAAGGTTACCATATCACCTAAAACTGAAGGATTCTTTGTGGAAGTAATCGCTGTTGTGGTAGCGGTTGAAGCGTTACAAACAGTACCGTTGTGGACTACATTGTTTCCACCACCCAGTGGCAATTCAACCGTTTTGTTTAACGGCCAGCTCGATGAGTAAATCAGTGTGCTGCCGTTGTAGAGTGTAAATCCAATCATATCAGCTACACCCGGTTCTCCATTATCAGTCATCGTTACCGATAAACTCAAACCACCGTAAATTGATACCGGCATGGTTGAATTAGTAACATTGCTAAGATTGGCCTTACTGGTAAAGGTTGCCTGCTGTGAACAAGGATTCATCGTGTTAATCGACAGACTGTTTGTTGCAGTGGTCTTGATCTGGTAAACCTGCCCACCTCTGCGGAATATTAGGTTTAAGTTACCCTGCAGATTTGTCAGCGATTTGTTCCATTTTACATTGTACCCAAAGTTAACCTTTTGGCCCGGATCTGATGCATATTCACCCTTCGAATCCATCGGGATGATGTGACCACCACCAGTGATGAACTCATCTAATGTAGTACGGTAAACATTCAGCACCGACTGAGCCGGACCACCAACATAGTAACCTGTACCATCAATTTCAACGCCAATTGTAAATGTATTATATCCCGATGTTGGAACAGGAACATTCCAGGTAAAGGTCACAATTCCCCTGGTTGCATCGCCCGGAGTAACAAGTCCAGGTGTCAGCCAGCCCGAAATATCGGCCATTGTATTCACATCGTAGAACTTAACCCTTGTATTGCGAATATCTCCCTCGTTACCAGTACCATCCGGCATATCCATGATGGATGCACTCAGCAATACCGGTGTTGAACTCAAATTTGGATTCGATTCACCCACAAATTCAGGCCCGGTGTAATCAACAATGGCATTTTCTTTAACAACATCAAAAGGTTTCTCTTTATACATACTTTCGTAAGTAATACCACCAAACGTGCCACCTGCAAAAGTAGCCCTTACGTTATCAGTAGTTGTAGTATTCGGATTCTGGTCTAACTTCAGGGTGTTAGCAGCAACTCCACTTGCATTAGTTGTAGCAGTAATTGGTTGAATTCCAACTTTGAAAGTAATCGTTTGATTATCTAATCCTACTCCGCTTCCATTTAGCAAAGTTGCCTGCAGATTTATCACATCAGAATACTGACCAGTGGTTGTGGTTGGTAAATCGAGGGTGAGATTTACATCATTATCGATAATTGTTCCGATACCAGTACCGGTTGCAATGGTGAGGTTTCCTCCACCAAAGTTAGAGAAGGCTCCCAAAACTGCATTAAAGGTTTCCAAAGGTTCAACATCAGGATTATTTAGGGTTACTACCGTGAACGTTTTAGATTCTCCTGTTGTTCCTGTGAACGAAAGGAATCCGGTTTTTGCTGTATAATCTCCCGGTTCAACCGCACTTCCATTGGTCGTGTTATAAGCCACGGTGAATCCACCCTGCACATCACCAGTTAAAGTAACGGTAAACGTAATGCTGTTTCCTTCGATAACGGCAGCCGGAGTATTAATGGCAATAGTTGCAACATCATTATCGATGATTGTCCCGGTAGCTTGGTTGCGTGAGATTGTAACATTACCCATTGCAATAACATTTGAAAGCTTTGCCAGATAAGTTTCTGTTGGTTCAACATAAGAATCATTGTTAATGCTTACCGTGAATGTTTTTGTTTCTCCATCAGAACCTGCCGGGAAGTTTAATATTCCGTTGGTGGCGGTATAGTCAGAACCTGCGAGAGCAGAAATTGGTGTGTTATTAATAGTTTCGTATTTAACACTGAATGCATATTGTACCTTGCCTGTGAGGGTAACTGTGAAAGTAGCTATTAGGTCTGATTCGTTTACAGTAACATCCTCAATTGCCAAAGAAGCGTTGTCGTTATCTCCAATCGTTACGGTTGCAGCAACAGGTGTTCCAAGGGTAACAGCGGAAGTTGCATTCGTCAACGTAAGAATGACTGTTTCGTTTCCTTCGACGATGTTGTCCTGGGTAACGTCAACAGCAATGGTTTGCGAAGTTGACATGGCCGGGAACAGAACAGTTGTCCCGATGGCTGAATAATCAGTTCCTTCGGCAGCTCCTCCGGAA
>JAUYEQ010000626.1 GCA_030691295.1 Bacteroidota bacterium | reverse complement strand
AGTGGTATGCTGTGTGCGGGATAAAAAGCGGTTTCCTTCTGAAGGAATTTATCTGCATCCGGGCATTTCTTTGCTTGAAGTCGATTTTCTGAAAGGCATTCCTTCTTCGGAATTGATAAAAGACATTGATGTGGCCTATTATCTGATTCATTCGATGAGTTCGAATACTGCTGACTTTGAAAAACTGGAAGCCATTTCTGCGGAAAATTTCATTCGGCTTGTTCAGCAAACACCGGCAAGGCAAATCATTTATCTGGGCGGAATTACCAACGAAGAAATACTTTCACAACACCTGGCATCGCGCAAAAATGTGGAAGTCATTCTGTGCAAGGGCGACATTCCGCTCACGACCATCAAAGCCGGAATTATCGTCGGATCGGGCAGTGCGTCCTTCGAAATTATCCGCGATCTGGTGGAAAAACTGCCTTTGATGATTACCCCAAGATGGCTGGATACCAAATGTCAGCCCATCGCCATCCGGAACGTACTCGAATTTTTATCCGGCGTTTTGCTGAAGCCTGAAACCTTCAACCAATCGTATGACATTGGCGGACCGGATGTGTTGACTTACAAGGAAATGCTGCTTCAGTTTGCCGCAGTACGAGGCCTGAAAAGATATATTTACACGGTGCCTGTAATGACACCTCGACTTTCATCTTACTGGCTTTATTTTGTAACTTCCACATCGTACAAGCTTGCTGTAAATTTGGTTCATAGTATGAAGATTGAAGTAGTTGCCAATGACAACCGGCTCGAAAAGCTGCTTGGTATTGAAACAATCGCATACAAAGACGCGGTAAAACTGGCATTTCAGAAGATTGATCAAAACAATGTGGTATCGAGCTGGAAAGATTCGCTCGTATCAAGTTATGCAGATAATTCGTTGCTCGAGCATGTCAATGTACCTACCGATGGATGTTTTACCGATAAAAAGGAAAAATTAATTTCAGGAAATGTTGATCAGGTTTTGGACAATATATGGTCGATTGGCGGAGAGCGTGGCTGGTATTACGGCGATTGGCTCTGGAATATACGCGGTTTTATGGACAAAGTACTTGGCGGAGTTGGTTTGCGACGCGGCCGCACAAACTTAAATGCGATTAATACAGGCGATACGCTCGATTTCTGGCGTGTACTGGCAGCCGACAAACCCAACATGCGATTGCTTCTTTATGCCGAAATGATTTTGCCGGGAGAAGCCTGGCTTGAATTCAGGATCGTTAAAAAAGAGGATCAGTATTATTTACAGCAAACAGCCACCTTCAGGCCAAAAGGACTGGCTGGCCGATTGTACTGGTATTCAGTTTTGCCATTTCATTTTTTCGTGTTCGATGGTATGGCTGAAAATGTAATCAGTTATAAAAGCAAATAAAAAATATTCCACCCTTTTTTAGAGGATGGAATATTTTCATTTTGAATATTCGGTGAAGAATACTGTACTATTGTTTCATGAACTTCAAAATGTCTCTTTTACTTCCGGCATTAATTTCCATAAAATAGATTCCGCTTCTGAAATTGCTGAGATCGTATCTTAAATATTCGGCATTTCCGGAAAATACCTTTTGGTGAATCAATGTTCCGGCGATGGAGTAAACTTTTAGCGAACTTACTTTTTCATAATTGACCGGCAGCTTTAATTCTATGTAATTGCTGGCAGGATTGGGATACAGACGGATGTTATCCAAATTCCCTGTCAGGTTTTCTACTTTTGTTGGAAGGAAAATATCGGTAAAAAAGGTGTTGTGAACAAAACTGACAATTGTATCGCTTTTCACATTAGTCAGCGGAAGGCGCCATGCGTGATCCGCAGGTGGTGCATTGTATACCCCGTTTTTGTTGTGGTCGGCATAAAAATCAAGATTATATGACATGCCGGGTTTTATTACCCATGATAAAACATCAAAATTTGGTCCGGCAACAGAAGGAACAACTACATTGTCCAAATCAATTCCCATGTTATCCCTTACAAACAGCGTTAGTTTTTGTCCAACATGAGGTGTCATTGAGGTGAAACGAAGCGTCAGTTTTGTTTTCCATGCAATGTCGGTAAAAGTGGTATTGTGTGCAAAATCAATTACCGAATTTCCGGTCACGTTGTCGAGCGACCGTTGCCATGTATGATCAGCAGGAGGTAGATTGTAAACGCCGTTTTTATTATGGTCGGCAAAGAAGTTCACCCAATATGATTTTCCCACCTCAATTCCCGGAACTTCGATCGAAAAGGCTTGCGCTGCGGTAGTCTTTATTCTTCCGATTTCCATCATGGTGGCCTTATCAATCACCGCAAGCCAAAGTGTTTGACCGATATGAGGATTCATGGCGGTAAAATTAACTGTTAGTTTTAGAGGTTCCGCAGATTTCGGGCTTACAATCACTTTGCCTTTCATTCCGGTTAAGTGCGGGTCGCAATGGTAATCGTAGGTTCCGGCAGTATTAAAAACAAACTCATACGTCCAGTTTAAACCTACACTGTTCCCGAATGATTCCGGATTAGAAGCAAAAGTTGCCTTCATGCCGTTAACATTATGACCCATAGCTCCGGTGTTCGTCCAGACTACCTTATCGCCAGCTGTGATGGTTAGTTGTGATGGCGTAAAGGCAAAGTCGGTTACAGCAACCTGATGGGTAGTCTGGCCTGCCAGATTCAAACTGAAGAATGCGAAAATGAACGTTGCGAAAAGCGTTCTGAGAGAAGATGAGGTAAAAATTGTTCCCATAGCTTTTTGTTTTAATAAATTAATGATGAACACATTATCAGTATTGGAAACACATGACAAATCCGTTTGTTTAAATGAAAAAGACAAAAAGGTATTTTATTTTTTTTGATTCCTGAAAAAGGCAGATAAATCAATAGATGTGAGTTAAAGTACCATTGAAATTAAATTGAAAACTTTAATAGTATGGGTAAATACCTGATTTTTTGCAAGTGCTTCCGGTACTATCAATAGACCTGCTTAAAAAAGGTCATCCTGAATTTGACTTCAGGATGACCTCGTGTTTCATGGTAGAGACGAGATTAATCGCGTCTCTGCAGCCATTTTATTAGTTTTTCAGAACACCGTTTTCAACCAAAACCTTTCCGTCAACTTTCAAGGTGCTTCCGGGTAAAAAAGAAGCCAGCGAATAGGGAGTTTTGTTTTCGCCACCTGCCCACACATTGTTGCCAATACCGATTGTAACCATACCTGCAGGCATCCATGCAACCAGTTTACTCCCCGGTTTAATCGACACATTTGGATTCAGTCCTAAGTCAATAAAGGCAAATTCATCTCTACCGGTTCCGGCTGCATCGTACATTTTTCTGAGTGGTTCAAGCCCCGATTTTGCCGTCATTGAGGTTAGTTTTCCAGCTTTAAAATTCAGGGTAAGTCCGGTAATTTCTTTACCTTGATAGAATTGGCGGTCAACTACAACTGTTCCTTCAGCAGTTCCCGGAACAGGTGACAAATAGGCCTCTCCTGCCGGAAGATAAACCTGTGATGCAGCAAATCCCTTTTTCAGATCGTCAGCAGAAAGAACTCCATCGCTGACAAAAACCGGTCGCTTTTCAATACGCATTTTCAAATCAGTTCCGTTCGGGTTGGTTATCTGAACTTCTTTTCCTCCTGAAAGGACTGTCTGCACCGCTTTTCCGGTAGCCTCCAGTTTCGAATAATCCACATTCACGCCTTTCCAGAATAAATCGGACAATTCGTTTAGCGACAAGCCATACTGTTTGGCATTTGCTTCTGTTGGACTAAGACCGTTTCCCAGATTTACACCCTTTACGTTTCGCTTTTCAATCAATTCATTTACAGGTTCATTGGCTTTAGCCCTTGTAACAAAACGTTCCGGCGGAATATCTGCAAATAACCCAATTGCTTCGGAATAATCGACGTTAATTACAGCGGTTACAAAACCGAACATCTTCAAATCACTTTCAGAAACACGTGAATCATATTTTTCAGGTACTTCCGTTACCCAACGCCGGTTCATCCGGTCGCTTCCAATTGTCAAAATCGGAAAAGCGCCCAACTTTCCAACATTGATCACAATATTTTCCAGTAATTCAAGATCGCGCACTCCGCCGGAAATCATGACAAATTCACCTTCCTGAATATTGGCGCACTGATTAACCAGTTTTTGAGCCAATGCTTCCGTTTCTGCCGAACCCTTTACAGGCATCGGTTGTGCATTCGAAACGAAAAGAAAACCCATGATAAAAATGATAACTGCAAAAGTCTTTTTTGTATTCATACGAATTTCTCCTTTTGATTAAAGTTTTGAAACACCTGATGTAAATCTCTGTGTGGAGAGAATGTAAATTGTAGTGCAGAATTATTGAAGTCCTTCGGAAATTTTATCGTTTACGAGACGACAATTAAACAATTGATACCAGTTTTTAGGTTCTTGAAACCCATTTCAGGTAAGCCAATTGAGTTGTAGAAGCAATTTATTTGTCAGGCGTTGATTTAAAAAGTTCGAATTGGTTTATCCTGAATTCAGGGGAATCCAATTTATAACCTTCTGACAAAGAAGTTAGTGTTCTTTTGCAAGGTTGGCCGATCTGACTTTTGGTAAGATTTAATAACAATAACATTCAGGAATAGTTTGCAAAAAAAAAAAGGCCAACCCGAATTTTACTTCAGAATGACCTTTTATGTTTTAGGTAGAGACGCGATTTATCACGTCTCTGTTCAAAATCAACATTTAATCCTTGTATTCGTCCCAGCTTTTAATGGTCAAATCTTCAATTTCATATTTACAGAATGCATAAATAAACGCGCTGGCCACACGGGCATTCGTGATGAGCGGAATGCTGTAATCAATCGCGCTTCGGCGGATGGTGTAACCGTTGCTGATTTCGCGGCTGGTATGGTCTTTTGGAATGTTGATCACCAAATCGATCTTCTTTTCCTTGATTAATTCAAGCGTATTCGGGTGCTTGTCTGTTTCATCGGGCCAGTAAACACGGGTCGATTCTATTCCGTTATCACTTAAAAATGTTTGTGTTCCGCCTGTTGCAAACAAATTGAATCCACGCTCGGAAAGTAATTTTGCACTTTGAATCAGCTCTACTTTCGATCGCGCAGGACCGGACGAAATCAGGATGTTTTTCTTCGGAATGGTGTAACCCACCGAAAGCATCGACTTCAGGATTGCTTCGTAAAAGTTTTCGCCAATACAGCCCACTTCTCCGGTTGACGACATATCGACACCCAAAACCGGATCGGCATTCAGCAAACGTGCAAACGAGAATTGCGGCGCTTTTACTCCTACGTAATCAAGTTCGAAAAGTGATTTGTCCGGCTTCTGGAAAGGCGCATCGAGCATTACTTGCGTGGCAATTTCGATCAGGTTGTATTTCATTACTTTCGATACAAACGGGAAACTGCGCGAAGCACGTAGATTACATTCAATCACTTTGATGTCATTGTCTTTTGCCAGCAACTGCATGTTGAAAGGCCCTGTAATATTGAGTTCTTTGGCAATCTGCTTGGCAATTTTCTTGATCCGGCGAATGGTTTCGATGTACAATTTCTGAGGTGGAAAGACGATGGTTGCATCGCCCGAGTGAACTCCGGCAAACTCAACGTGTTCAGAAATCGCGTAAGCCACCACTTCGCCGTTTTTGGCTACTGCGTCGATCTCTATTTCTTTGGCCTGTTCAATAAATTCTGAAACAACTACCGGATGTTCTTTCGATACATTGGCGGCCAGTGTCAGAAAATGTTGCAGCTGGTCCCGGTTTGAAACCACGTTCATGGCAGCGCCCGAAAGCACGTAGGAAGGGCGGATCAACACAGGAAAACCAACTTCATCCACAAAAGTATAAATGTCTTCAATGGTTGTCAGTTCCGACCAGCGCGGTTGATCAATTCCAAGCGTATCGCAAAGTGAACTGAACTTTTTGCGGTCTTCAGCACGGTCAATATTCAGCGGCGAAGTCCCTAAAATCGGAACATTCTGGCGGTGCAATTTCATGGCAAGGTTGTTCGGAATCTGGCCGCCCATCGAAAGAACCACGCCTTTCGGTACTTCCAGATCAACAATGTCCATCACCCGCTCAAAAGTTAACTCATCGAAATACAAGCGGTCGCAGGTATCGTAATCGGTACTCACCGTTTCCGGATTGTAATTGATCATGATCGAGCGGTAATTCTCTTTGTGAATCGTCGTGATGGCATTTACGCTACACCAGTCAAATTCCACGGAACTTCCGATGCGGTATGCTCCCGAACCCAAAACGATCACCGATTTGTTGTCCCGCGGGAACTCAATGTCGTGTTCGTTTCCATTGTAGGTAAGGTAAAGGTAATTTGTTTGCGCCGGATACTCACCTGCCAGCGTGTCAATCTGTTTTACTGAAGGTAGAATATTTTTGCATTTACGCCATTCGCGCACCTTCAGCAAATCGTCGTTAATTTCTTTGTTCGAAGATTTCAGCACCAAACGGGCAACCTGAAAATCGGAAAATCCTTCTTTTTTAGCCTGAAGCAAAAGCGAATCATCGAGAGTCGGCAACGAATTAACTTCTTCGAGTTTATTTTTTGTTTTGTGAATGTTTTGTAATTTTTGCAGGAACCACCGGTCAATTTTGGTCTTTTCGTAGATTTCATCCACCGAATAACCTTTGTTGAAAGCTTCCGCAATGGCAAAAATACGACGGTCGGTCGGGTGAATCAATTCCTCATCAATCTGTTCGATGGTAATCTCTTCCTTGTTGGCCACAAAACCATGCATTCCGATTCCAACCATGCGGATTCCTTTCTGAATGGCTTCTTCGAACGAACGACCAATTGACATGATTTCACCGACAGACTTCATCGAACTTCCGAGGTTTTTCGATACTCCGGAAAACTTATTCAAATCCCAGCGCGGAATTTTACAAACGATGTAGTCGAGTGCCGGTTCGAAAGCGGCGGTGGTCACTTTGGTAACCTGGTTATTCAGTTGGTGCAGTCCGTAACCCAGTCCAAGTTTGGCAGCCACAAAAGCCAGCGGATAACCGGTTGCTTTTGATGCAAGTGCCGAAGATCGCGACAGACGGGCGTTTACCTCGATAACGCGGTAATCTTCCGAATGCGGATCGAGTGCATATTGTACGTTACATTCGCCAACAATTCCGATGTGACGGATAATCTTGATGGCCAATGCGCGTAGTTTGTGGTATTCTGAATTTGAAAGCGTTTGCGATGGGGCAACCACGATACTTTCGCCGGTATGAATTCCCAGCGGGTCGAAGTTCTCCATGTTACAAACCGTGATGCAGTTGTTAAAACGGTCGCGAACCACTTCGTATTCAACCTCTTTCCAGCCTTTGATCGATTCTTCAACCAAAATCTGAGGCGAATAGGTGAATGCTTTTGACGCCAGTTCTTTCAATTCCTCATCGTTCGAGCAAAAACCGCTTCCTAATCCTCCAAGCGTGTATGCAGCACGGATAATTATCGGGTAACCAACGATTTTAACTGCGGCATACGCTGCTTCAAGATCTAAACACGCAATACTTCGGGGCGTCAAAACGTTAATTTCCGCCAGTTTTCCTGAAAATATCTCGCGGTCTTCGGTATCAATAATCGACTGAACCGGAGTGCCCAATACTTTCACATTGTATTTTTCCAGAATTCCCTGCCGGAACAAGGCAACACCACAGTTAAGTGCAGTCTGTCCGCCGAAAGCCAGCAAAATTCCATCCGGCTTTTCTTTGATTATAACCTGCTCAACAAAAAAGGGAGTTACCGGCAAAAAATAAATCCGGTCGGCAATGTCCGTCGAAGTCTGGATGGTTGCAATATTCGGGTTGATCAGGATGGTTTCAATTTTCTCCTCTTTCAGCGCTTTCAACGCCTGTGAACCAGAATAGTCGAACTCACCGGCTTCACCAATTTTCAGCGCTCCCGAACCCAGTACAATTACTTTTTTAATATTTGTATCTATCATTACTTTTTTCTTTTGTATTCAATCACATTGTTGATGAAATCGTCGAACAAAAAATCCGTGTCAACCGGTCCGCTGGCGGCTTCTGGATGAAACTGAGTAGAGAAGAACGGTTTGGTTTTGTGCCGGATTCCTTCGTTGGTTTGGTCGTTCACATTGGTAAACAAAGGTTCCCAATCTTCAGGTAAAGTTTTGGTATCCACAGCAAAACCATGGTTCTGTGAAGTGATGAAACAACGATCGGTTCCCTGCAGCAAAACCGGTTGATTGTGGCTGCGGTGACCGAATTTCAGCTTATAAGTTTCGGCTCCGGCAGCACGTGCCAGCAACTGATTTCCCAAACAAATTCCCATGATTGGCTTTTCGACAGCCATCGTTTTGCGGATATTTTCTACCGTAGCATCGCACAAGGCAGGGTCGCCTGGTCCGTTTGAAAGGAAAATTCCGTCAAAATCTTCGCCGCTGAAATCGTAGTCCCAGGGCACCACGATTACTGTCGCATTTCGGTCGAGCAAGCAGCGGATAATATTGTATTTCACACCGCAATCGACCAGCACCACACGGTGTTCTCCGTTTCCAAACACTTCAACTTTATCGGTACTTGCAATTGCAACCAGGTTTTCCTGATTCGGATCGTAAAAGTCAATCACTTCGTCGTCAAACTCGATTTTGCCAAGTAGCGAACCTTTTACCCTGATAATTTTTGTCAAAGCACGGGTGTCGATCCCGAACAAACCCGGCACTTTGTTCTCTTTCAGCCAGTCGCCCAAACTTTTAATAGCGTTCCAGTGACTGTATTCAAACGAATAATCAGAAACAATTAGACCGGAGATATGAATTTTATCCGATTCATAAAACTCATACAAACCTTGCTCTTTCGAGTCACTTGGCACACCATAATTTCCAATCAGGGGGAAGGTTGATACGAGTATCTGACCCGTATATGAAGGATCTGTTAAACTTTCGGGATACCCGGTCATGGCAGTATAAAAAACCACTTCTCCGGCTACCGATTTTTCATATCCGAACGATTCTCCTTCAAATGTTGTCCCGTCTTCCAGAATCAACCTGGCTTTTCTTAGTTGTGTCATCGTTGCTATGCTATTTATTAAAAAAATGCGTTTGACTACGGCTGTAGGGCAAACGCATGGTTGTTATTTTAAACAAACTTTCTTTCCTATGTGTCTTCGTAATTTCAACCTGGTGCTTTTCAAGTTTCAATTC
>JAUYEQ010000624.1 GCA_030691295.1 Bacteroidota bacterium | reverse complement strand
GTGTCAGGGTGATCATTCGGGTATCGCCTGGAAATATTGGTAGTAATAGTTGTCCCATGACCGCTAAGATAAGGATTATTACTTTACGGCAATTGTCCTGTTAGCCGTTGATAATCAAACATAGGTATTGGATGTCTGAATATTGAGATTAATTGACTTCGCTTTTGTCCACTTTTATCATTTTGGAGCTTCTGCATTTTGCGAAAGTTCCATCTGACACCGGCAGAGGTTTCCGCAATTTGCAGAAGACTCTACCAACATTGATTGGGGTTTCCGCATTTTGCAGAAGGTTTCACTGACACCGGTTGAGGCTTTCGCATTTTGCAGAAGGTTCCCCCGACTCCAGTTGGAGCCTTCGCATTTTGCGGAAGGTTCCCAGGGCTTGATTTCGGGCTTCTGCAATTTGCAGACACTTTTTTCACAACTATTTTCGCCCTGAAAACAACGGTGGTATTCTGCCGGTTGTACGTTTCTGATGAATAATAAAAAAAGAACTGAGCTAATTTAACAAATAATTATCAGAAAAAACCAATAAACTGAAAATTATTTATGGTTTTATAGTATTTTTTATTGGTAGTCATTTTCTAAATTCATGACTGATTAACAAGGTTTTGGTTGGTGTGGTGATTTTTACGGACCGATGCTGTTTCGTCCGAAAGGTGTGCTTTTCCCTAAAAAAGACATTGGCGCGGACGATTTTCGTTATAGCCATTATATCCGTTGCCTAAAGGCAAACGGCAAAGGATAGCACTACTAATAAGCAGTTTAGCCGATCAGGGCAATATCCTTTGGAGGCTGTCTCAAAAGTCAAAACAATCGCGAACCGGGTCACCCCGAATTTATTTCGGGGTCTGATATACAATGCGATGGGATCCTGAAACAAGTTCAGGATGACGGGATCAATGACTTTTTAGACAGCTTCAGGAAGATCACACCATTTTTTGGGCTTTAGCCCCATTTAAGGCCCGGATCCTATTGAATTCTCCTGTTCGTTGCCTATAGGCAAACAGCCCTGCCCCGATGAAAAATCGGGGGCAAAGAATAGCGCTACGTAGTTACATAAAAGCCTTAAAAATTATAAAAACACAACCTTCTCACTTATTTGAACGAAATGCGTTTTCCCACAGACAACTGTATGAAATCCGTACCGTTTGCTATTCTTAAATCATTGTGTCGCAAACTGGTAAATTGAGTGGAACGAATAAATGACGCTCTTGCATAATATCTTTTCACACGGTAACCGATGCCAAACCTTCCGGTATGATTAAAACTAAACCTCCAGTTGTTAACTTCAGCTTGGGTAGTTTTATCATAGTTGTTATCCTGAATTCCCGCACCCACAATGTACGACATCGTTACGATTCCATTTCGCAAAAAAACAAGCGAATAGGCATAGCCGCCATTTACATTGAAGGCCAAAACCAGCGATTTATTGACATCTCTGGATTTCAGGAAAAACTTTTCGTCGATTCCACGTGGAACAAATGCCGAATCGGCTTTGGTTCGGTATGAAAGAATACTTCCTCCGGCAATCAGTGAGCCTGCATTTCTTTTTTGTCGCTCGGTATCACTGAATGCCGCTTTGTACGTAAATTTTCGGTTGTTAAAAATGTAATTTACATTCAACCCAAGGTTGGTAGAAACAATATCGGGTCGTTGATATTCCCGAACTTTTGTAAACGAATTCAAGTGCTGATTGGAATTTTTTAAATAATAACCCTTTGAAGTTGATGATATTAAATCGATTGAATATTTATTGGTATAAATATAGCTCTGAATTCCGAACCTCTTTGTCTCCCCATACTTGGATTCGTCGTTCTGCAAAAAAGGAATTTTTGTGGCCATACTCAAACCAAAAGACCGAAAGTTAACTCCCACACCCATATTAAAATATCCGTTTGGCAAATACTGAAGCCGGTATGGATTACTTAAATCGCTTAAATCGAGCGAATGTGTTTTTTCTACTGAATAAAGGTTTACAATGAAGTCGTTAAAATAACTTTCAATGTAATTTGAGTCCTTTTTCGCTTGCAGAAAGCCAGTGAATGATTTTCCGGAAGCAGAAACAGTAAAAACAAAAACAACCAAGATTAGAAGAAATATTCTCATCGGCTAAAAATCAATATCAATCAACACCGGACAATGATCGGAATGAACAATAGCAGGCAAAATCCTTGCATCCAGAATCCTGTCTTCCAACTCGCTGGTGACCATGTGGTAGTCGATGCGCCAGCCTTTGTTATTGGCACGCGACCCGGCACGGTAACTCCACCATGAATACTGGTGGGGTTCCGGATTTATTTTCCTGAAACTGTCAACATACCCATCTTCCACAAATTTGGCAAACCAATCACGTTCTTCAGGTAAAAAACCCGATGTTTTTTGCTGCTGTGCCGGATTGTGAATGTCGATCCACAGTCGGCAAATGTTATAATCTCCTGAAATCACCAGATCCTTCCTGACTTTCCTGAGCTCATTCAGGTAGGATTGAAAATCGGCCAGAAAATCCATTTTAACGGCCTGTCGCAGCTCTCCCGTAGTTCCGGAGGGGAAATACACGTTTACAACCGAAAGATCTCCAAAATCAGCCCGAATCACCCTGCCTTCAAAATCGTATTTAGAATGGTTCATCCCGTATTCAACATGATCAGGAATTTGTTTACAAAAAATAGCCACTCCGCTATAGCCTTTTTTGACAGCTGAATGAGCATAACAATGGTAGCCCATCTCTGCAAAATCAGCCTCGTGCATCTGTCCGGGCTGCGCTTTTGTTTCCTGAATACAAACCACGTCAGCGTTAACTTCCGGCAACCATTCAAGCAATCCCTTTCTAACAGCCGACCGAATTCCATTCACATTGTAGCTTAAAATCCTTTTCACAATTTTTGTTACTTTTGGTTCATATTAAACTTGAAAAAACTTAGCTTTTCCAAAGTTTATTTAAACTTAAAAAAAAACTTTGGAAAAGCTTTTAATTTAAACAACAATTGAAAAAAGGTATTGTAATAAAATCGACCGGAAGTTGGTACACCGTAAGAACCGATGACGGAAATTCAATAGAATGCAGGATAAAAGGAAATTTCAGGTTAAAAGGAATCCGCAGCACCAACCCAATTGCAGTGGGCGACCACGTAGAAATAACTGAAACGAAGGAAGATAACAATTCAGATGGCGCAGTTATCGGGCTGATAACAAACATAATTGAAAGAAAAAATTACATCATTCGGAAATCGCCCAACCTTTCAAAAGAATCGCACATTATTGCAGCCAACATCGATCAGGCTTTCCTGATTGTTACCATCAAACATCCGGTCACCACCACTACTTTCATCGATCGTTTCCTGGTTTCTGCCGAAGCGTACCGCATTCCCTGCCGCATCATATTCAATAAAATTGATCTTTACAACGAAGCACAAACTTCGCTGATGAATTTCCTGATTGACGTTTATGAAAAGGTGGGTTACCATTGTTTGAAAATTTCAGCAAAAAAGGATATTGGTATGGAAGAACTGAAAATGATGATGCAAAATAAAACCAATGTTTTCTCCGGACATTCGGGCGTCGGAAAATCAACCATCATCAATTCGATTCAACCGGGATCAATGTTAAAAACCGGCATCATTTCCGATTCGCATCATTCGGGCAAACACACCACCACCTATTCCGAAATGATTGATCTCCACTTTGGCGGATTTATTATTGATACTCCAGGTATAAAAGGTTTTGGTTTGCTTGAAATGGAAAAAGAAGAAATCTCACATTATTTTCCTGAAATGTTCGAACTCCTGAATAATTGCCAGTACTATAATTGCACTCATACGCACGAACCTGAGTGCGCGGTAAAAAAAGCTGTGACTGATGGCCAAATTGCGGAAAGCAGGTACGATACCTACCTTGGCTTACTCGATACGGAAGATAAATACAGAAACTGATCTAATTCAACCCAAATTTCAACCACAAAAAAGCTTAAATTTTATAGGTTTAAGCATTTTT
Organism: Bacteroidota bacterium; assembly: GCA_030691295.1. Classification (GTDB taxonomy): domain Bacteria; phylum Bacteroidota; class Bacteroidia; order Bacteroidales; family Prolixibacteraceae; genus Aquipluma. The sequence goes on along the minus strand of JAUYEQ010000624.1, from coordinate 13,083 downwards.
ATTTCAATAGGTTAGCTCGTAAAAGTCGAAGATGATACGTGCTTTAGAATCGCCTATTTCATCGGCAACTACCCGGTAGCCTTGTTTTTTTAGATTCTCGACGCTCTTAAAACGCTTTAAAACCGCTGTTATCGTCTTCTCTCCTATTCCTGAAATATTTTCGAGTTCCGATTTTATAAATTCGCCCGATCGTTTATTGCGGTGAAATGTAATTCCAAACCGATGGGCTTCGTCGCGCAACTGCTGAATAATTTTCAGCGTCTCCGAATTCTTGTCAAGATAGAGCGGAACCGAATCTCCGGGGAAATAAATTTCTTCCAGTCTTTTTGCAATTCCGATAATTGCAATCTTGCCACGAAGCTCCAATTTTTCAAGTGCATTTAAAGAAGCACCAAGTTGACCCTTTCCTCCGTCAACCACAATTAACTGCGGCAGCGATTTTTCTTCGTCAATCAAACGCCGGTATCTTCGGTAAATAATTTCTTCCATCGAAGCAAAATCGTCGGGCCCAACAACAGTTTTTATATTGTAGTGGCGATAGTCCTTTTTCGAAGGTCTTGTATTTCTGAAAACCACGCACGAAGCCACCGGATTTGTCCCCTGCAAATTACTATTGTCGAAACACTCGATGTGGATTGGCTGAGATTTTAACTGAAGATCCTTTTGCATGGTTTCCAAAATACGCATTGCATTCTTTTCGGTCTTCGGCACCGACATGTGTTTTTGCTTTTCTATCCGGTAATATTTTGCATTCCGTTCCGATAAATCAAGTAATTTTTTCTTATCGCCCTGTTTTGGAACCAGGAATTTCACTCCTTCCAATTCAAAATCCAATTTAAAGGGCACCAGAATTTCTTTTGCATTGCTGAATATTTTCTGACGAATGTCAACAATCGCGAGCTCCAGTAATTCGTTGGGCGATTCATCCAATACTTTTTTAAGCTCCAAAGTATAGGTTTGCATGATGGCGCCCTGGATAATTTTCAGGTAATTGATGTAGGCAAAATCTTCGTCCTGATCGATTGTAAAAACATCCACATCGCTAATTGAATTGCTCACGACTGTAGATTTGGATTGAAACTTTTCGAGCAATTCAAGCTTGTCTTTGATCAAAGCAGCTTCTTCAAACTTATATTCCGAGGAAAATTGATGCATCAAATCCTTGAGATATTTGATTACTCCGGATATATTCCCTTTCAATATCTCCTTAATCTGATCAATACTTTTCATATACTGATTGTGCTCCTGTTTCCCCACACACGGTCCGAGACAATTTCCGATGTGATATTCCAGACAGACTTTAAACTTTTTCAGGCGGATATTCTCCTCCGAAAGATTCAGTTTGCAATTGCGAAGCTTGTACGTTTTACGGAAAAATTCAAGCAACATCCGGACGGTAAAAATGGACGTGTACGGACCAAAATAAGTTGATCCATCGCGGATCACATTTCTGGTTTGAAAAACTCTTGGAAACCGTTCGTTTTTGATGACGATCCACGGGTAAGTTTTGTCGTCTTTCAGCCGGATATTGTATCGGGGCTGATACTTTTTGATCAGGTTATTTTCGAGTAAAAGAGCATCCTGTTCGGTTTCAACCACCATGTGTTTGATGTCTGAAATGCTCCTTACAAGTAGTTCTGTTTTCCGATTTTGCTGATTTTTTATGAAATAAGAAGTAACCCTTTTCTTTAAATTCTTCGCTTTTCCGACATAAATAATCTTTCCGCTTTGATCAAAATACTGATATATCCCAGGTTGATCTGGAAGAACCGAAACCAGGGATTTTAGATATTCAGCATTTTTCAACACCATCAGAAGGATTTTATTTTGAAGATATATTAATACTGAATCACTGAATGTGTTTCGTATTCTGCCAATTCGATCTTCTTTTCAGTATCAATAAAAGTAAGGTCAATGATAAAAGAAAAGTAGATTTTTTTCACATTCATTTGCTTCACCAGATTGAGTGCAGCAAGGGCAGTTCCACCGGTTGCCAACAAATCATCATGGATCAAAACAACATCATCTTCTGTCAAAGCATCAGTATGAATTTCGATAGAATCCACTCCATACTCTAATTCATACGATTCGCTCAGAACGGTTGACGGCAATTTTCCCTTTTTACGAATCGGCACAAAACCAGCATTGATGCAATAGGCAACAGCTCCCCCAACAATAAATCCACGCGATTCGAGCGATACAATTTTGGTAATTCCCTTGTCCTTAAACCGATTTGAAATTTCATCAACCACTTGTTTAAATGCGGTTGGTTCTTTCAATAAGGTGGTAATATCTTTAAAACTTATACCCTCAATAGGATAATTTTCAATCGAACGAACGAAATTTTTGAGCTCCATTTTTAAATTTTAAAAGTTCCACGTGGAACATTAACGTCCTAAGAGGACAAGTAAAACATTAATATCAGACGGACTTACCCCAGAAATACGACTAGCCTGACCTATGGTTTCCGGTTGTATTTCGGTAAGTTTTTGTCTCGCCTCTGTACTAATTGTATGCATACTGTTATAATCAAACCTTCCGGTAATGGAGATATTTTCTAATCTTCGGTACTTATCAGCTACCAATTTTTCACGATCAATGTAACCTGCATATTTAATTGCTATCTCGGCTGACTCTAAAATTTCGGTAAAACGCTCTTCCGGCACAAACTTCAGAAATGATTTAAACGGTGCGATGTCTTCAGTCAAATTAAATATCGAAATCTGAGGACGTAGAATAATGTCGATTAATTTAACTCCCTGCTTCAAGGCCGAAGAACCTTTTGCTTCCAGAATAGAATCAATATATTGCGGCTTAATGGAAAACCCTGATACAAATTCAATTATTTTATCCACCGCTTCTTTCTTTTCAATATATAAATCATACCGTTCTTTTTTAGCCAAACCAAATTTATACGCTATTGGTGTAAGTCGAAAATCGGCATTGTCCTGGCGCAATAAAATGCGGTACTCAGCCCTGGAGGTAAACATACGGTAAGGCTCATCAACTCCTTTTGTAACCAAATCATCCACCAAAACGCCAATGTAAGCTTCGTCTCTTTTCAAAACAAAAGGTTCAAGCCCGTTCACTTTTTGATGTGCATTTATTCCGGCAACCAGACCTTGTGCAGCTGCCTCCTCGTATCCGGTGGTGCCATTAATCTGTCCGGCGAAAAATAAGTTTTTAACCAGCTTTGTTTCGAGCGAATGAAGCAATTGAGTCGGATCAAAATAATCATATTCTATTGCATAACCTGGACGAAAAATTCGAACATTTTCCAATCCCGGAACCTTTTTCAAAGCGCGTAACTGAACATCCCAAGCCAATGAAGATGAAAAACCATTCAGATAATATTCGATGGTATCCTCCCCTTCCGGCTCCAAAAAAAGTTGATGGGAAGTTCGTTCTGAAAAAGTGACAATTTTAGACTCAATGCTTGGACAATAACGAGGACCTGTTCCAAGAATGGTTCCATTGTACATCGGAGAATCTCCAAATCCTTCTTCCAGAATGCTATGAACTTCTGAGTTGGTATAAGTTATCCAGCAACTTTTTTGCTTTAAACTGGATTTTATTTCAGGCAGAAATGAAAAATTATGAATTACATCATCACCACCCTGTTCCTCAAGTTTTGAAAAATCAACCGATCTTCCGTCAATTCTAACAGGTGTGCCTGTCTTTAACCGACCAGTTTTAAAACCTGCATTTAATAATTGTTCTGAAATATGATAGGAAGCGCTCTCTCCTATCCTGCCGCCTTCCATTTGAGCTTTTCCAATGTGCATCAAACCGTTTAAAAAAGTACCATTGGTTAATACAACCGACTTTGAATAAAAATCAACTCCTATCTTCGTTTTGACTCCGGTAACAACATTGTCTTTTATATGCAACGAAATAACAGCATCCTGCCATAAGTCCAGATTTTCAGTTTTCTCCAACACGTGCCGCCATAATTCGGTAAAACGAACCCGGTCACACTGGGCACGGGGACTCCACATTGCTGGCCCTTTTGACTGATTCAGCATCCTAAATTGAATACTTGACTTATCGGTAACTATTCCGGAGTAACCACCCAAAGCGTCAATTTCACGTATAATCTGACCTTTTGCTATACCTCCCATTGCCGGATTGCACGACATTTGCGCATATTTGGTCATGTCCATTGTAATCAACAATGTTTTCGACCCCAAATTTGCAGCCGCAACAGCAGCTTCGCAACCCGCATGGCCTCCCCCAACAACAATCACATCGTAAAACGGTAACATCTCTCTTTATTTATTTATTAATCAACTCTTTGATAATAACGCCAGGTAAAAATCTTCCTTTTGAGTCATCAATAGTTTGTCTTTTTTACTTTTATCTTTATATCCCAACAGATGAAGAACTCCGTGAATTACAATTCGTAATAATTCATTTTCAAAACCTGTTTTAAACGCCGAAGCATTCTCTTTTACCCGATCACAACTTATAAAAATATCGCCGGAAATAACTCCATCCTCTACATAATCAAACGTAATGATATCGGTAAAATAATCGTGATTAAGATATTGCTTATTAACTTCAAGCAAATAATCATCAGAACAAAAAACAAAAGAAATATCTCCCAATGTTTTACCTTCAGAAATAACAGTTTCTTTAATCCAGCTGGTTATTTTTCGTTTCTGAATCTTCGGAGCAGGAACATCTTCAATACAATAATTAATACTCATTCTTCTATCGTAAATAACATATATATTTTTCTTCCATCCTCCTTAAAAACTAATTCATCGGCAATTTGACGTATGATATAAATTCCACGTCCGCTTTCACATTTAATATTTTCCGGCAAAGTAGGATCAAATAATAAAGTATCGCAAAACCCATCGCCTTCATCCTCCACTTCAACATGTAATTGATTACCGAATAAATTCAGTTTAATAAATACACTCTTTTCAGTATTTAATTGATTTCCGTGTAAAATTGCATTACAAACGGCTTCGCTAATTCCCAGAAAAACATGATTAAAAAAATCCCTGCTTAAAGAAAATTCTTCAAAATATTTCTCTAGAAAAATTCTGACTTTATTTATGTTCGTCAGATGTGAAGATATGACTAAAGAGCGTTCCAAATTTAATTCTTAATCTGGTTTAAAAAGTTGTTGTATTTCTGATCGTAAAAATTACGCAATTGATAGTTGCTCCTTTTCAACAGTTCATTCTCATTTTTGGTTTTGTTATTAAACTCGAAATAATCTTCAGGGTTGGCTTTCTTTATATCTTTGGCTGTTTTCGATTCCCTTTCATCCTCAAAATCCCGTTCAATTTCGGATTTTTCGGCTTCAAGTAATTTTGATAAAATTAAGTTCTGTCGATTTATCAACTCATTGCTAATGTTACGGTTAATTAAATCTTTTCTCGATTGTTCCAACAACTGATCGATTGCCTGCAACTGCCCTTTTGCCTCTTTCCCGACCGAAGTACCATTAAGCATATCACGAATCAATTGTTGCATAATCTCCTGTTGTGCAATGGTTTGACCTATACTTCTACCCATTTTGCCCATATCGCCACTTTTCATCTGATCGATCATTTTCTGCAATTGCTCTTTTATAGAATTTTGACTTTCTTTAAGCGCACCTATGCTTGGTTTTGAACCCTTTCCGCCAGGCTTCTCACAATCTCCTTCGCCACTTCCGGCAGCTTCTTCCTGCTTCTTAATGTTATCAAGCGCTTCGCTTAAAAACAAAGCTAAATTATTGGCAGCCGTAATACCGTATTGCTGATACATTCTTGAACCTCCAATATTTCCTGATTCAAGATTATCGAATGAATAACCAACATTGCTTTCCAACGACAATAATTCCTTGTTGATGATTGAACTGATTTCAGGCGTACGTTTCGACAATGCATAAAGCGAATCCTTCACAAATTCAACCTGCCGCTGCATACTCTTTTGTTTTACTTTCAACTCATTTATAAGCGGATTATTATAATCAATTTTAGTTAGCGTTTTCAGCAAATTTTCCTGTTCAAAAGAAACCAAAATCAAATTATCAAGAATTTGTTTTATATCCTCAATATTTACTTTGTTCTCTTTCTTCTTATTACTCTTCAACATTTGATCGATTGAAAAAGCCAACTCTTCCAAACTTTTTACATTCTCCCCTATCCCATCAGAAGCTTTTTTGCGGTTTTTCTTTTCAACTTCTTTTAAAATTTCCTGATAGTTTTCCTTGATATCTTTGAATTCATTTCCGAGATCAAATAAATTCATCGGTTTCTCCAAGGTCTTATTAAAATCAAGCGCATCCTTATAATCCTTCTCAATCTCGTCTAAATGATTAAAATTTTTCTTTTCCGATTCACCGGATTCACTTAAATTATCCTTGTCTTTTATATCTTCCTGAATTTGTTTTTCTGAAACCGCCAACTTTTTCAACTCATCCAAAACCCTTTCAACTTTTTGTTCCACCTTCAATTTTTTAAGCAACTGCATATTTTTATCCAATTGTTTTGAAAGATCGTCCAACCCGGTATTCATCTCCTTCGATAACTGATCAAACTTTTTCGGATCAAATTGTTTGGCCAGTTCATTAAATTCCTCGAACAACTTTTTCAATTCATCACTAAAAACTTCATTCAAAAGTTCGTCAATTTGCTGTTGCTTTTTCAGTATTTCAGCTTTATCCTCCGAAAACGAATTCAAAAATCTATTGGCATCCTTATTTTGCTGAGCAATCTGTTCCAACACATTTTCCAGTTCATTCTTTTTATTTACAATATCCTTAACTGTTTGAAATTTTTCATAATCCGATATATTCGAATTAATCTGTTTCATTTTAAAGTTCTCAAATTCCATCTGAATTTCTTCTGTAAGCTTTGAACTCTTTTTTATCAGTTGATCAATTGAATTCATATCCGAGTTTTCTTTTGCAAGTATTTCCTGATAATCCGGAAAACTAAATGTAAAAGTTTCGCTGATAGTTCTTTTAAAATGATTGATATAATCGTTATCATAAACTGAAAAGTAATACTTAAACGATTTACCCAAACTTTTAACCGATTCAAAGTCAAATGAATAATAAAAATCCTGATTTAGAAAATAAGGTGTAACCGGAATACTAATGATACTGTCTTTTCCCTCAACATTTAAGACAAATGCCAACTTATGAAATCCGTAATCGTCAATTATATTGCCTTTAAAATGAAATCTTCTAAAATCAATGGAATCGCTAACCTGTACCACCTTTATTTCAGAAAATAAATCGGGAATAACCTGAACCCTATAAATAAGACTGTTTTCATCTTTCAATCTAGAATTCTTAATTGAAATGCGGTATTCAGCATTGGTCAAAAATGTTTTCTTTACTTTAAATGAGTTTCCATTCCTAATACCTGAAATTTTTGAACTGTCATTGAATATTATTTCCAAACTGTCGGTATCCACAGTTTTAAATTTCCAAAGTATGGTTGAGCCTGAAGCTATTTTTAAATCACCAATATTATGAAGCGTTTGGGTTTGTAACCCGGTGTAACCCGGAGATTGAATATCCAGCGTAAATTCTGAAACAAAAGGTTTGTTTATTACTGAAATTTTATATCCTTCTGAAACGTACTTTTTATCTGTAAAATATATTGAAAATGAACTATTTACATTTTCGATGGTATATTTAAAACCATCGTTTTCCTTCGTCATTAAAAAGTTATTTCCTCCTATATTTACATACACCATCTCCGGGATTTCTTTACCCTTACAAAGCAATTGTAAATCAATAGATTCACCCATTATCACTTCCAGATCGGTATTTTCGAGGATAAAAGTAAAAGGAGCCGGTTTTTCAAATTTCTGCTGATACCTTATTAAGCGAACTGAACTTTCCTTAAATAATTCAGGAAAACTAATAAACCATACAGAAAATAATAGAAATACTCCTAAAAATGAAATAAAAAGTATCTTCAAATCTTTCAGTCGTATAGCATCAGAAAATGAAAATACTTTTAACTCATCAATTTTCTGATCAATACTTGCTTTTGTCAACTCATCGGAATAATTTGAATGAGCTTCACTTGATAATTCAATGATGTTGATTAAACGGTCTTTAATTTCAGGATACTTTTTACTTAAATGTGTTGAAACATCGTAAAATGTTAATATTTTTCCAAGACCCAACAATTTAATAAATGGTTTGATTATGAAGTAGATAAAAATAAATAAAGTAAGTAATATAGTGAAAATAGCAATGCTTAATTTAACCTTTGGATCGAAATAGCTAAAGTATTCAAGAAGCGATACGCTGCCCCAATAAACAATTACCAGCAGTATAAAAAGCATTAAACCCCTCATCAACTGATAAAGGTAAAACTTCCGAATATACGAATTTAGCTTATCAACAAACTGTTTATAGTTTTTATCCATCAGTACAAGCCATTCATTTATAACCAATTAAAATATTAACTTTTAAACAGAAATTTAAATTCATTGTTTATAAGTTCAGGTAAAATATCAAAAACTAATGACAAAGATATAGATTGATATTTGTATTAGATATTTTTTCGGAAAAGACAAGAAAAATTAACAAATACTAATTGTACCGTGAATCAACAAAATTGTGGTTATTTTGCGGTATAAATTTATTAAAAACAAATTGAATCAACAGATGTTATTATAAAGGCTATTAAATTTGCTTTCATTACTTTACGTTGTTAATAACCCGTTTAAAAAAGAATATAAAAATACCATTTTTAAAAATGCAAGCGAAACAATAAAAAGATATCAAACGAACTAACAGGACATATTCATATTCATTCTTTTTAATTATATTTAAAATAATAATTATAATAATGTGTAAATAAATGAAAAATGAGGGTATCCTTTTTCCTTTTTTCGGAATAAACAGTATTGGGTGATTAGAAAGAGCAACAATGGGAGAGAGACTTAAAATATTATTGGTGGAGGATAATCTTTTAAACCAGCGTATCGTAACGTTTAGTTTAAAAAAGTATAATCACGAAGTAACTATTGCCAACAATGGTTTGGAGGCAGTTCAGATATTTCGTACGAATAAATTTGACGTTATTTTGATGGATATCATGATGCCGGTGATGGATGGGCTTGAAGCTACGATCCAAATAAGGGAAGATGAAAAAAATAATAATTCAGATTCAAGAACTCCTATCATAGCGCTTACTGCAAATACAATGGATAATGATCGTGATACATGCATATCATTCGGAATGGACGATTTTATGTCGAAGCCGTTTGATATCGAAAAACTCAATGTAATCTTCAGCGAATTGAATATAATTAGTTGATTTTATCGAATCCTATTCTTCAGCATCCAGCTTAATTTGTTTACATTTGGCCTGATTAAAAGCTAATGATGAACGAACATTTTGATTTCAGGGAAGAATGTGTCCCGGATAATGACAAAGATATTGACAAACAATTAAGGCCGCTTGAATTCGATGATTTTAGCGGGCAGAGTAAAATTGTTGAAAACCTGAAAATATTTGTCAAAGCTGCAAAAATGCGTGGCGAGGCTTTGGATCATGTTCTACTGCACGGCCCACCCGGTCTGGGAAAAACCACACTTTCAAATATTATTGCCAATGAATTGGGTGTTTCGCTGAAACTAACATCCGGGCCGGTATTGGACAAACCCGGAGATTTGGCTGGATTGTTAACAAACCTTGAACCCAATTCTGTTTTGTTTATCGACGAAATTCACCGCTTGAGCCCAATTGTAGAAGAATACCTGTATTCAGCAATGGAGGATTACAAGATAGATATCATGATTGACAAGGGACCCAGTGCGCGGTCCATTCAGATCGAATTAAACCCTTTTACCTTGATTGGCGCAACTACACGCTCTGGTTTATTAACAAGTCCCCTACGGGCTCGTTTCGGCATAAAATCGCATCTCGAATACTACGACGTTGATATACTTACAAAAATAGTAAAACGCTCGGCTTATATCCTGAATGTGAAAATTGAAGATCAGGCAGCTGTTTCTATTGCATCAAGAAGTCGCGGAACTCCCAGAATTGTAAATGCTTTGTTGCGCCGCGTAAGAGATTTTGCCCAGGTAAAAGGCAATGGTGAAATAGATATCGATATTACTTTGTACGCATTGGATGCGCTGAACATCGACAAGTATGGTTTGGATGAAATGGATAATAAAATTTTAACAACCATTATCGATAAATTTAAGGGCGGGCCTGTTGGTTTATCAACAATTGCAACTGCTGTTGGCGAAGACACCGGAACCATTGAAGAAGTGTATGAACCTTTCCTGATAATGGAAGGATTTTTAAAACGCACACCGCGGGGAAGGGAAGTTACTGAACTGGCTTATAAACACCTGGGAAAAATTAAATACGGCGACACCCCTACCCTTTTTTAACAAGTTTAATTTCAAACAGTTTAGGATATAATTTTCCGGTTACATACATTTTTTTTGTGACCGGATCTATCGCTATGCCATTTAAAACATCAACTTGTTTTTCAGATTTTATCATGGTTAGAATACCGTCCAAATCTATTTTAGACAGTACTTTGCCACTTTCAGGATCTATTTTTACAATCAGATTGGTAGTCCAAACATTCGCATAAATAAATCCATCCGAATATTCAAGCTCGTTCAGGTATAAAACAGGATTTTTATCGTCGTACACCTGAACTTTTTTTACCGGTTTATAACTTACAGGGTCGAGATAAGTAAGAATATTGGTGCCATCGCTCATGATCAGTTGCTTTCCATCATTGGTCAATCCCCAGCCTTCAGGAGAAGCGTAATGAAAACTATCAATAACTGCCATTGTTTCCAGTTCGTAAACAAAACCGACTTTGGTTTTATAGGTGAGCTGAAAAATGCGGTTGTTGAAAATAGTAATTCCTTCACCAAAATAACGATCTGCAAGTTTTACCGATTGAAGTACTTTACCGGTTTGAAGATTGACTTTGTAAATGGCTGATTTTCCGTTTTCTCCGGTACTTTCATATAAATAACCATTGTGTATTTCCAATCCTTGTGTAAAAAATGTTTCGTTGTGTGGCAACGATTTAACGATCTCATAACCATATTTTTCAGGAACAATATCCGACAAAACCTCAAAAGTTTTGAAATAAATACCTTCTATCCCATCGGTTTTTGTTGCAACTGTTTTTACTGAATGTTTTCCAATACTTTTAAAATTTTTCAGCGAATAAGTAAATTCAGTTTCAGTACTTGAAGTGACCAAGACCGAATCAATATAAATTTTGGTTTCCTTCAGGTCGCCGCCTTTTACTTTTACTGAAATACCAATATTGATGTCATCACCAAAAATAATTTTCTTGTTTACCGATTCTATTTTTATTTGAACCGCTGGTTTTCTCGATCGGTTCGATTTACTTGAACATGAAAAAGAGCTTATAAATGCAGATACTACGATAAACACAACGAATAGTCTGAAATTCATTACTTTAATTTTTAGTAATATAATGGGCTTCAAAGATAAAATAAATTAAAAGTCAATTTGCAAATAACAATAAATTAGAAGAAGGCAAAAAGAATAGGTTTGTATATATTTGGCCAAAATTTACAGATTGTGGGCGCATTAAAAAAACTCGCCGGCGAAACAGCCATTTATGGAATGAGCAGTATTGTCGGACGATTCCTTAACTGGTGGTTGGTTCCATATTATTCAAGAATTTTTCTTCCTGAAGAATATGGAATTGTGACTAATTTATATTCGTACATCGCATTTTTGCTGGTTATGCTCACTTTTGGTATGGAAACAGGTTTTTTCAGGTTTGCCAACAAGAGCGAACAAAAAGATAAAATTTATTCTACCAGTGCATTTTCCCTGTTCGGAAGTTCGCTGTTTTTCGTGGCCATCGCATTTATTTTCTCCGGAAGTTTTGCCGGTTTTCTCGACTATCCGAACAGTCAGGAATACATCAAATTATTGGCTGTAATTGTGGCGCTCGATGCAGCAACAGCCATTCCGTTTGCCAATTTGCGGCTCGAAGGAAAACCAGTCAGGTTTGCGACACTGAAAATGGTCAATATTTTCTTCAACATTTTCTTCAATTTATTTTTTCTTTCGGTCTGCCCCTCAATCCTTAAATCGAATCCCGACAGTTTTATACAATACATTTACAATCCTCAATTTGGTGTAGGTTACGTGTTTGTATCCAATTTGCTGGCATCTGTCATTACGCTTTTTATGCTCATCCCAGAAATAAGGAAAATAAAACCGATTTTTGACTGGGGTCTTTTCCGTGAAATGTTTTGGTACTCCTTCCCTATCCTACTGGTTGGAATTGCCGGAATGATCAACCAGAATATTGATAAAATTTTAATTCCGGAGTTGATAACAGCCAGCCAAAAACCGATGGAACAACTTGGAATTTACGGAGCAAATTATAAACTGGCAGTATTGATGAACATGTTTATACAGGCTTTCCGGTATTCATTCGAACCGTTCTTTTTCAGTCACCAGAAAAACAGCGATTCGCGCCTGATTTACGCGCATGTGATGAAGTATTTTATAATTTTCGGCTTGCTTATATTTTTGGGAATCACACTGTTTATCGATGTTTTTAAAATTGTAATAGGTTCCGAATATCATTCCGGATTAAAAGTGGTTCCGTATGTTTTAATGGCAAATCTTTTCCTTGGAATTTATTTTAATCTTTCGCTTTGGTACAAACTGTCGGATAAAACCTGGATGGGAGCTGTAATTGGCGGAATTGGCGCTGTTTTAACCATTGGGTTTAACATTTGGCTCATTCCGGTGATGGGTTACATGGGTTCGGCTTATGCGGTGTTAATTTGCTTTGTGCTCATGACTGTAATTTCATACGTGGTTGGGCAGAAATACTACCGCGTTGAATACGACCTGAAACGAATACTCCTTTATTTTGCTGTCGCTGTCGGTTTATATTATATTTCGTCAACGGTAAATATATCTTCAGAAATATTGAAATACGTACTTAATATCAGCCTGTTTGCTGCATTTATTTGGGTGGTATTTTTAGCTGAAAAAAATGAGATACAAAGTTTTATTAAACGATAGCGTAGAAAAATACTTTTTAGTATTATTTTTGAAAATTATTCAA
>JAUYEQ010000611.1 GCA_030691295.1 Bacteroidota bacterium | reverse complement strand
GGCTGTTTCAAATTCTTCAGGAATCACCTGATTGGCTCCCATTTGATAGAAATCCTGGATATTGGAAACATATTTAGACCTTACAATGATATGGGCATGTCGGTTCAATTCCCTAACTTTTGAGATAATTCCCAGTGCGGTAATGGTTTCGCCGATGCTGATCACCACTATTTCGGCAGTTTCAGTATGTGCTTTCCGGAGTATTGGTTCATTCATGGCATCACCATAAATTACCGATTCTCCTTTCAATTGTCGTTTTCTCGCATCAGCCGGATCAAAAACAATCGACACGTAAGGTAGTTTCATACGATTGGCCATTCTCGAAAGATTCAGCGAACGCGAATCTTTACCAATCAACACAATGTGGTTTTGCATTGCGGGAACGTCAATTTCCTGAAGCGGAAACAATCCATTGATCAGTATCGGTGGAATCGGTAGTTTTAACATCAGGTTGGCTGCAGGTTTGGAAATCATAATTACAAAAGGGGTAATCGACATTGAAACGATCGTAACCGCCAGAAAAAGTTGATAATAGAAATCGGTGAGAATCTTGTAGTCTTGACCAACCTTTGCAAGGATAAACGAAAACTCACCGATTTGAGCCAACGCCAATCCAACAACGACGGTTCCCCTGAAAGTATGTCCTAGCATAAAAGCAGCACTTCCTGCGACCATGGTTTTTATCACAATTACAAGTAACACGGTTGCCAGAACCAGTATCAAATTGTCGTACACAAAATTCAGGTCAAGCATCATCCCGATGGAAACAAAAAAGAAACTGGTAAAGGTGTCTTTAAACGGAAGGACGTGACCGAAGGCATCCTGACTGTATTCCGACCGCGAGATCATCAGGCCACCCAGAAAAGCGCCAAACGCCAGCGACATTCCCAATTCGGCAGTTAACAATGCCACAGCAAGACATATCAACAATATGCTCATCAGGAATAATTCCTTGTTTTTTGTGAGGGCAATTAAATGCAGCACTTTTGGCATAATCCATTTGTTACCAACATAAACAAGGGCGACAATCCCGATTGTTTTTACTCCCAGAATAAGCAAATCAGAACCAATATGGGTAGTCTGGCCTCCAAGCATAGGCGTAAGTAAAATCAGCGGAATCAAAATAATATCCTGAAAAACCAGGATTCCAACCACTGTCCGGCCATAATTGGAAGTCAGTTCACCCCGTTCCTGAAGGATTTTAAGTACCAGCGCAGTACTGCTCAGTGCGGTAAGAAAGCCAACAAACCAGGCTGCTGCCCAACTCATGTCGTACATCCGTGAAACAAACGCTGTAATTCCGGCAGTGAACAACAACTGGGCAAACCCGCCAAAGAAAACAATCTTCCTTATTTTGATCAGATGGTTGAGCGAGAATTCTAGCCCGATGGTAAACATCAGTATAATAATACCGATTTCGGCCATGAATTCGATCTCGTGCGGCGAGCGTAAAATGCCGAGAAAAGAAGGGCCAACTACAATTCCGGTAAGCAGATACCCGATGATAGTCGGGATTTTGATGCGGGTAAAAAGGTAATTCACCGCCGTCGATAAAGCGAAGATGATGACTATATCTATTAAGATGCTCAATTCCATGGCCGCAATTTACCTGAAATTCTGCAAACGCGTATGAAGAATTTATTAGCAAAGGGTTATTTCTTTTGGGAAATTGTTTTTTCATCCTAGTTTTAACGAACATTTTGCAACCGGTGAAATAACAGTTAACCATAAATCGGAGGCCAACAGTGCTATGAAAGCCTTTTTTTCTAATACATTCATACACCTAATAACCAGACAATTAACCGTTTTTTTTTGCAAATCATAATTTATACTCATTCTAAATTAGTTACTTTACAAAAATTTTAACATATTGATGGGTTACCTTTTGTATATTTATGGAATAAAAGAATAGAAAACCCGGCCTCCAGATCTAAATCATAAAAGCCGGGTCGTAATTGTAATTATTTATTAACCGGGAAAAGGGTAGTTCGCGCTGCCCTTCCCATTAACACTTCAAAAGTATGAAAAAATTAATGTTTATGGCAGTAATTGCTATGGTTTTAACAGTATTTAATGCTTGTACCAAAGACGAGCTAAAGACAACCCCGGATGAGGGGATCGCAAAAACAGGTAAAGCTGATGTTTATCTTGAAAATGGGTATCTGGCGTTTAAGAACATGAATGTCGTTGATAGTGTGATGAATGTTTTGAATAGTATGAGCCGTCAGGAAAAAGATGTCTGGGAACAAAAGATCGGGTTAAAAAGTGCCAGGGCAGAGTTTAACCAGATTTTTGATGAGTACGAAAAACTGACCACAAAAGAAGAGTTCCTGAAGTTTAAGGCAAAGTATGCCGACAAACTGAAATTTAACGAAATGGATGAATCGGATTGCTCGATAGATTATCCTTACGAATGCTCCTACTACCGCTCAATTATGAACAATAAGGGGATTTTCAAAGTAGGTTTAAGCCTTTGTCAGTATACCAGAGAAAATCAAATAATTGTGCTAGATGGAGACATGAAAAAGTTGGAAAATTTGAATGCTTATTCAAATGATAAAAATATTCTTGTTTCTGTACATTTAAAAGATGGGGGCATCAATAATCAAACTGATCTGATTGCTGATTTCCCAGGTTTTGATCCTTCCAACAACAATAATCGGTGGTGGATAAATGGCGACAAAGACCGGAAACTACTTAATGAGCTAAAAGTTGCCAAAATGGTAAGCTGGAATCAACCCGTTGCAGGTGGCCCTGTATATACCACCAAAAGCTGCAACTTCTATCTGAGGCAATACGGATTAAAAAAGGGAACCTTTGGGTGGAATAATTACAGCACCGTTTATGAATTAAAGAACGCGGTAATAAAAGTACAAAATCTTCAGACAGTTAATGTAACATTCAGTAACGGAGGCACATCGCCTGAAGTTAAACCTGATTATGTATGGGACTTATATTTTTTTAAGGAAAGTATGACCTATACCTGGTTGAATCTTAATTATTTACGCCCTACCTTTAGCTTCCAAGGGAATGTTAACAGTCGTGGGCTAAACTATGGCTTAGTTTTTATTCAAAATAAGGAGCATACGGTTTTCCCATAATTGGATCTAAGGATCATAACAAGGCCATAGAGAACAAATTTGTTGTTCTCTATGGCTAAATATTAGAAAATACTAAACAAATGAAACATATCTTCATCTTACTCATCCTCTTATTCATTTTGTTTTCTTGCGAAAAAGATCTGAAAACCGAAATAATTGTTACCCCGAAGCTTTGCTTTAACTGTGTTTTGGATCCGGATTCCCTGATTATTGGAAGCTTGAGCCTCAGCCAGTCAATAAGTGAAAATAAAATTTTTATTAAAATCAACAATGCTGTTATTGAGCTAACAAAAGATGGACAATTGTTTGGTTTGATGAAGAACTCCGGAGACGGAATTTATAGTTTGGAACAAAAGCCAATAACAGGCAGCAAGTACAATATTAAGATCATGGCCGAAGGATATCCGGAATTAAGTGCCTCAACTATTGTCCCTGCAAAACCTGAGATAAGTTATCAGCTAGGCAATCCTGTGACACATGGATCAGGCTACAACTCGTTCATATCATACACAATACAGAAAAACATAATGGATCAGGTTGGCAAAAACCGTTATTGGCATTACAGACTAAGGTCAAGGCAAACCCCTACGAATATTTGGGGATTTGTTGGAGGGTTTTATGATGTTGACTCTCCCATTATTGATGATTTTAACAGGGTAAGTGACGCAACAGACGATCTGGGCTTTCACTATGAGTACTATTTAAGAATTAACGATATCGGAATGGATGGAGAAACATTAACGTTCAATGGCACCTCATATAATAATGAAATCAACTTTTTCATGGATACCGATGTGCATTACGACAAGTATCTGAAATCGACCATTAAACAAAAGATGAACGATGGCGACAATTTGCTTTTTAACGAACCGGTACAGATTTATTCGAACATCGAAAATGGTCTGGGAATTTTTGGTTCGGTAGCAATCACAAGTTTTAAACTATAAGATATCTCCTAATACTGCTTTTTATACTTCCAATTCTGGTATTCGCTCAGAACAATGTAACTGTTAATGGAACAATTTCGGATCTCAGTTCAGGTGAACGTTTGA